>JBAVHJ010000735.1:0-21018 GCA_049685715.1 Terriglobia bacterium
GCAACGCCCAACACGCGAACCCGACCCACGCGCGTCTCTTCACGGTGGGAGTCGGCTACGACGTCAACACACACCTGCTGGACCCGCTGGCCGAGAATAATCATGGAGTGGCGGAGTACATCGCGCCCAAAGAAGATCTGGAAGTGAGAGTCTCCAATCTCTTCACCAAAGTAAACTCACCGGTGTTGACGAATCTGAAGCTGGACCTGGGAGAGGTGAAAGTCGACGATGTCTTTCCCAGGGTATTGCCTGATTTGTTCAAGGGTTCCCAGTTGGTGATAGTGGGACGTTATACCGGCGGAAGTTCAGTCAATGTGAAACTCGAAGGGGATGTGAATTCGGCGCGGCACACGTTTACGCTGGGCCCGCAGGCGTTTCCTTCCGAGAGTTCGGTCAACGACTTCATTCCGCGATTGTGGGCCATCCGGAAGGTGGGATATCTGATGGATCAGATTCGCCTGAATGGCGAGACCAAAGAGGTCAAGGACGAAATCATCCAACTCGCGACGCGGTATGGAATCGCGACACCCTATACTTCGTTTCTTATTACCGAAGATGACCGCAGGGTGATGCGCCCGATGTCGACGGGCGTCGTCGGGGGCGCTGTCGGGGGATCCCAGTCGCGGACGGCCCCCTCTGCTGCAGCCACCATGTCGATGGACATGGGCGCCCAATCGGGCTCCAATGCAGTGCGGACCAGTGAAACATTGCAGCGGCTGAAAGCGGCGGAGCGCCCTGAAGCCTCCAGTCTGAGCAGTGTCCGGCACATCCACAACAAGACTTTCATTTTGAGGGAAGGGGTCTGGGTGGATTCTGAGTATGACCCCCAGAGGAAACTCCCCGTGGTAAAAATCGATTTTGGGAGCGATGAGTATTTCAAGTTGGCAACGCAAAACCCTGAGGCCGCTGAGTACTTCTCGTTGGGAAAGAAGGTACGGTTCGTGCTGGGCGGAAAGGTGTATGAAGTGACCTCGAATTGACCATGTTCCATTGAGAGAACACTGCACAGCGGAAGAGTGGATCCTCTTCCGCTTTTTTTGTGTGCGCCGCCGGACGCGGAGACCGGTTTGCCTCTCAGTCTGGAAACACTAAGCCCATGAACATCCGCCGTCTTGCCCGGGATGGCAAGGGAGGGTATACTCCTTAAGATTCGTCTGCGAGCCATGCACAATCGATTGCATCCCATTCGCCAGGGTTCTCTCTGGGAGAACAGGCTTGTGTTCAGGGACTCGCCGGGCGGGTTCCTACGATAAGGTTCTGGGCATGATTGAGTGGGTCATGGAAGGCCTTTTGGCGCGGAGCTGTAGACCGGGATTCAATGGGGTGAATGCGCCCGTTTTGGCGGAAGAGCTTGATCGCTGGCTGGCCGCCCTGCGTGAGATGGGGATTAAATCGATCTTGTGCCTCTTGGCCAATGACCAGTTGACCTTTTGTCCCGACCTTCCGACCGATCTGATTGCTTACTATCTCGAAGCCGGATTCCAGGTAGTGCACATTCCGGTGAAAGACTTTCAGTGGCCTCCACTTTCGACTGACCAGCTCGCCCAGGTCTGGCGGGCTTACCAGCAGCTGCCCAAGCCCGTTCTGGTGCACTGTAATGCCGGAATTTCCCGGACGGGCTCCGCCGTCGAGTACATTCAGGAACGGCTGACCATCGAAGAGGGGATGTCATGACGCGGCAGGGTCGTTCGGGTCATCTCGATCGCCGATTTCGAAGAGGACGTGATGAATAAGACCAACCTGACCGAGAAGTTTTCTCTTTTTACAGAGCACTGGCGACCCAAAGTAATCGCGTCCTTGAACGGTCAGGAGATCAAACTGGTCAAGTTCAAGGGAGAGTTTGTGTGGCACCTTCACGCTCATGAAGATGAGCTCTTCCTGGTGTGGCGCGGGATGTTTCGCATCGAGTTTCGAGATCGGGTGGTGGAGCTCAGACCCGGTGAAATGATCGTCATCCCGCGCGGCGTGGAACACCGGCCCGTCGCCGATGATGAGGTCGAGGTCATTCTATTTGAGCCCGAAGGGACCAGGAATACAGGCAATGTGACTGATGAGAATCTCACAGCGCCGAGCCTGGACAGGATTTGATAAGGGAATTCTATAGAGAAGCTGCTTAAACAAACCGGACATCTCCTCATGATTCGGAAATAAGATGGTGCCGAGGAAAGGCAATCTTTACGAGTTGCCGGAGGACCTTCCGGTTCCTGCAGATGACGGGGCCTGTAACCACCTGGAAGGCATGGTGCTCCCGTCAGTTTCTTTGATGTCCACAAATCGCAGAAAAGTCAATCTGGCCGCGCTGCGTGGGCGCCCCGTCGTATACTGCTATCCCCACGACGACACTCAAGGCCGCCTTACGCTCGATCAACCGGCGGGTGAGCCTTCCTTGACTTCGCAATGACAGATGCCTTTGTCCCTGGGGGAGGTTTCTCATGACCGCTTTCACCGCAAAACGTATCCGGTTGTCCTCGATGCAAAAATACGGGGCACCCGCTGCACAGGTTTTTCCGCTCCTGTGCCCGACGCGCGAATACGATTGGATCGAAACCTGGGAATGCGAACGGGTGTACTCCGACTCAGGATACGCCGAAGAGAATTGCATCTTCACAACTGATTTTCCTGAAGACGGAGGCCATGAGACCTGGGTGGTCATCCACTACGAGCGCAACCGTTCGATCCAGTTTGTACGGGTTGGCCGGATCAAAGTGATTCGGTACAACATCACCTTGTCCGACCATTCGGACGGCTCCTGTTCGGGCGAGTGGGAACAGATCATCACAGCATTGAATGAGGACGGGAACCGTTTTATTGAAAATCTTTCGCAGGAAAGGTATTCAAAGGAAAAGAAAATTTTGGAGTCCCTCTTGAACCATTATCTTGAAACAGGAGAAAAACTTCGGTCAAAGGCGTGACGCGGGGGACTCTTCCGTCAAAGCATTTTCAATGGGAGCTGTGATGAAACCAGAAGAATTTGATCGTTTCTTCTCAACCCTGGATGAGACATCCGGCCGGGTTCGCCAAATCACGCACGGCCTCGATTCGAAGGCGCTCACCTGGAAGCCCTCTCCGGAGGACTTCTCGATCCTCGAAAATGTTTGCCATCTTCGCGATATTGAAGCCGAGGGATACAACGTTCGAATTGAAAAACTGCTTACTGAAGAGCATCCCCACCTGCCGGACTTGGACGGGAGCAGGCTTCGAAGAGAACGAAATTATAATGCGCAGGACTTGGGGGCGGCCGTGCGGGGCTTTCAGGCGGCGCGTGCGCGCAGCCTGAAACTTCTGAAAGGAATCAAGCCGGCGGCGCTGGAGCGGGAGGGTGACCTGGAAACGGTCGGCCGCATTACCCTGGAAGAGCTTCTCTTAAAGATGGTGGAGCACGATCGCGGTCATATTGATGAAATGACGCAACTCATTGATCGATTGACCGAAAGAGAGTGAGGGGTTAAAGAATGGGCGGTGCGGGCCCCCGCGACCTCTCCGTCTCTGCGGTGTCATCAGGAATCACTTTTCTTCAAAAAGGCGAATATCAGGAACCCTCCGCTGGCGAGCACACACAGCCACGCGAAGACGTCCCCGAAACGCACATAGAACGTCCGATCGGTGCGGCATTCAAATCCCCCACGAAGAACCGCCTGCTTGTTCAGCTTCGTCATCTCGAGGACTCGCCCGTGGGGATCCACGATAGCGCTGATGCCGGTGTTGGCCGCGCGGATCAGGTAGCGGCGGTTTTCGATGGCCCGGACGCGTGACATCTCAAAATGCTGGTAAGGTGCCGATGAATCGCCGTACCAGCCGTCGTTGGTGATATTGATCAAAACTTCGGCACCCCGGGCGGTGAAGCGCCGGACCAGGTCCGGAAAGATGGCTTCGTAACAGACGAAAATGCCGGCCCGGTTCCCATGGATCAGGCTGAGGGTGTACTTGTCGCCGGCGCTGAAATCGCTGACTTCCCGGGTCAGTTTTCCCGCAAAGGAAAGATATTTCCGCAGGGGAACATACTCTCCGAACGGAACAAGATGTTGTTTGTCGTAGGCTGCGATGAGATGCCCGTCAGGTGCCAGCGTGGCCACACTGTTGTAGGACCCGGCATTGCCTTGCGCATCCGCGTGAGACATGACCACGCCGGCAATCAGAAAACCTCCCGAGCGGTTCACCATGGATTCCAGGCGCTCCGTGAATGGACGGTCATCCGGATAATAAAAAGGAGCCGGATTTTCTGGCATGACGGCCATCTCCGCATGAGAGGCCAGGAGCATTCTTTCAAGCGTCGACAGCCAGGCATCAAAGACGGGTCGAGTCCAGTCTGTATCTTGGGGGATATTCATTTGAAGGATGGCAACTTCATGCCGGCTTGCTGCGGTTTGAGGCCCCTGCGAAACAGACTCCGCCGACCTTTCAGTCAACCCGGCGCGAAATACAAAGTCCCCCGTGAGAAGCAGGCCCAGGACAATCGCCGTTCCCATGAAAAGGCGCCGTTTCCGCTGGTAAAGGGCGTGCGCCAGCATCACGTTGATGCCACACACAAGAAAGGAAACCCCGTAAATTCCAGTGATCGTGGTCACCTGCATGATGCCAAGGTAGTCCACGAGGCTGTAGCCCAGCAGACACCAGGGGAAGCCGCCGAACAGGTGCGTTTGCCCGTACTCCACGGCCACCCACAGAGCCGCCACCAACACCGAATTAAGGAGAGCAATCTGAAAGGGTGTGGGAAGGAACCTTTGCATAAAAAGGTAATTTTGCGTCAGGATCTTGCGGGCCAATATCCCGAACACGGCGAGGAAGACCGCGTTGTACAGTGAAAACCCCAGGTGAAACAATAGGGCAAGGGGCAATGGAAGAAATCCGAATTGATGCATCACCCCCACCACCCAGTAGATCAGAAGGGCATAGAACACTGCCGCGAATAAGAGCGAGTAGAGAAAGGCGGCCCGGCGAGTAATGGGCTGGAGCAGAACAGAGAAAATGGGAAGAAGCGCAAACCAGGAGAGCCAGCCGTAGTTGAATTTTGGAAAGGTCAACGCCAGCAGAAAACCCGAAAGGATGGCCCACTGGGCTCGTCGCGTGTGCGGGCTTGTCAGGAATGCTCTGAGGGACTCTCGCCAAGAGGAGGACTGAGGGATCATGATCAGGACGGTCGCAGGGATTCAATTCATCAGACCGCGTTCTATTACAGGAAATCCCACGAAAAGTCTAGGGGTGAACCTCGCCACCGGTTTGAACATTGGAGTACAATAAATGAGACCGATGGTTAATCCGGGATTCCGAAATTAACGGGAGAGGTCGCGTGGGTCCCCACTCGCCGCCACGAGTTCCCATCGCCCTTCGATGAGAGATTCGGCCGAACCATTCTTTCAAGTTTCGAAATTCAGGTTAAACAGCGCTACGGTCCGGAACGGAAGTAAAAACCAAATTGTAGCACACTGAATTCTTTCCATTGCCATTCGCTGAAAATTGCACTTCGGGATCGAGGAGTTTTGTCAAGGGTGATGAGGTGATTTATGGAAATTTCAGTTCGTGAGGGAGATATTACGGAACAGCCGGGAGTGGATGCCATTGTGAATGCAGCGAATACCGATCTTGTTTTGGGAGCCGGCGTTGCCGGCACGATTCGGCGAAAGGGCGGAGATGTCATCGACCGGGAGGCACGTGCCCGGGGACCTATCCCGTTGGGCGAAGCGGTGGCGACCACGGCAGGAAGTCTTCCCAACAAGACGGTCATTCATGCCGCCGTCATGGGTTACCGGGCGGAGGATGAACGAGTTTTCAAACGACCCGGTTCCCTCACCAGCGCTGAGATTATTTACAGCGCCACCCAATCGAGCCTCCGCGTCGCCACCGATCTCAATCTCAAATCCCTTGCATTTCCAGCGCTGGGGACCGGCGTTGCCGGTTTCCCCACCGACGAGTGTGCGGAAGCCATGATCCGGGCAGTCCGGGACTTCGCTCCACTCCATCCCCGGTCAAGCGTCGAACATGTCGCCTTCGTGCTCTTTGATCCACGTTCATACAAGATTTTCCAGGAGACTCTCACACGCAAGTGAGTCCTGGATGAATCCCGGATTCCGAAGTGCAAGGTTCATGTCATGTTCCAGTGTTCGAAGAGTGCCCTTTGTGCACTAGCCTGAATCCCCCCGACGGGAGTCGGGGGGATCATTCAGATACAACCTATTGGAGGATCCCAGCGGCAGCATAATCCCCCCAACGGGAGTTGGGGGATGTTTCAAGTGCAGCCTAGTGGCGGATTCCTGCGGCGGCTAAATCCCCCCAACGGGAGTTGGGGGATCATTTAGATGCAGCCTACCAAAGGATCCGAGCGGTAGCATAATCCCCCCGACGGCAGTGGGGGGATACTTCAGATTCAACCTGCCCCGCGCCTTGTCACACTTATTATTCTTTTCCTGTTGGTCGGCTCGTGGCAGAATCCCCTTGATCTCTTCCCCCAAGAAAGCGATTCCGTATGAATCTTCAGCCTTATGAGTCCCTGAAATGGGCATATCAAATTCATTACTACCTGTGTTTTCGCGCGTATCGTCGGAGGACGCTATTCGCTTCGTCAACGGGTCTCGATCGGCTCAATGCACGCCTGTTTGAAATCTGCAAGAACCACGACTATCATCTCCTCCAATCCAAATGGTCTTGCAACCAGGTTCGATGCCTCCTGAGCTTGCGTCCGGATCAGTCGATCTCGAAAGCGATTCAGACGCTCAAAGCGAATCTGGCTTCAACCTGTGATTTGAAATCTCCTGTATGGGCGCGGGGATTTCTGGCGAAAAGCACGGGGCGAGTGAATCGGGGAGCCGTGCGTCAGTACCTGTAGGCTCAGGCCGAACACCACGGATACGCCCGGCGCCTTCTGCCGCCGGTGTTTCGTTACCGGACCCGCGATCGAAGACCGCTGCGAGCCGCACATGCCTTCTTTGATTTGAGCCATCATGTGGTGTTGTCGACACAGTTTCGGAGAGCGGTCTTTGACACATCGACGGCTTCGGCGCTGGCAACTTACTGGTTAAAGGTCGCAGAAAAACGGGGGTTCGCCATTGACGAAATGACCATTCTGCCAGACCACGGGCACTTGCTGTTGAGAATTGTCCCGAAGGCCACTGTGGAATTTTGCGTTTTGGCGTTGATGAACAATGCGCAATATTTCATGGCGAAACACTTTCCGGAGATTCTTGTGAGAGCAGGGATAGAGCAACTCTGGGAGGGTTCGGCTTACGCAGGGACATGCGGCGAGTTCACCACGGCATTGATAAAGGCATTCTTGAGAGATGACTGGTAGGCTGGATTTGAAATATCCTCCGACTGCCGTCGGTGGGATTATGTTCTGAGCAGTCAGGCCGATAGGTTGCAATTGAAATATCCACCGACTGCCGTCGGGGGGATTTTGATCCGAGCGGTCAGGCCGATAGGTTGCAATTGAAATATCCACCGACTGCCGTCGGGGGGATTTTGATCTGAGCGGGCAGGCCGATAGGCTGCAACTGAAGGATCCCCTCCGCCCAGGCATCGGGGGGATTATTCTGAAGCTGAGTGATCTTTACTGGTAGGCTGGAAGGGAAGGATCCCTCGGTCTCTGCTGGGCCCAAAGTCAGTCTAAGGCAGCCGGCGATCCATGAAGGATCGATCCATGGTGGAAAATCACAAGAGCTCTCCTACCATTTTCTCCGGAACGACATACTTCGAGAACTCTTCATCGGTCACATAGCCGAGCGTGATGGCGGCTTGTCTTAGCGTCAATCCCTCCCGGTGGGCCTTCTTGGCAATGGCGGCGGCCTTATCGTAGCCGATGTGGGGATTGAGGGCCGTCACCAGCATGAGGGAGTTCTCCAGGTGCGATCGAATTCGCTCATGATTCGGCTCGATCCCGACGGCGCAATGTTTGTTGAACGAATCGCAGGCGTCCCCCAGCAGTCTCGCGGAAACCAACAAATTGAAAATCATCATGGGCTTGAAGACATTCAGTTCGAAGTGGCCGCTGAGGCCCCCCACATTGATGGCCACGTCATTTCCCATCACTTGAGCACAAACCATGGTCATGGCCTCCGTCTGCGTGGGATTGACCTTGCCGGGCATGATCGACGACCCGGGTTCGTTCGAAGGGATGACGATCTCGCCAATGCCGCATCGGGGACCCGAAGCCAGAAGGCGGATGTCGTTGGCGATCTTCATGAGGCTGACCGCGGCCGTTTTCAGGGCGCCCGACGTTTCCACCACGGCGTCATGAGCGGCGAGCGATTCATACTTGTTTTCAGCGGTTCTAAAAGGGTGGCCGGTCAATTCCGCAATCTTGCCGGCGACCTTTTCCGCGAATCCCTTGGGGGCGTTCAATCCGGTCCCCACCGCAGTGCCGCCCAGTGCCAACTCCGACAGGTGATCCAGCGAGTTTCGGACGGCTTTGAGGGCGTGCTTCAATTGAGACGCATATCCGGAAAACTCCTGCCCCAGGGTCAGGGGGGTGGCGTCCATCAAGTGCGTCCGCCCAATCTTGACGATGTCCATAAAAGCCCCGGATTTCTGAGCCATCGTTTGCTGCAGCCTCTCCATGTGGGGAAGAGTCTCTTCGACGATCATTTTGTAAGCGGCAATATGCATGGCCGTCGGGAAGGTGTCATTTGAGGACTGCGATTTGTTGACGTCGTCATTGGGGTGGATGGGTTTCTTCGATCCCATCTGGCCGCCCAGCAGCTCAATCGCGCGGTTGGAGATCACCTCATTGACGTTCATATTGGATTGCGTGCCCGAGCCCGTTTGCCAAACGACCAGGGGAAAATGCTCATCGAGCTTCCCCGCAAGAATCTCGTCACACACCCTCGCAATCACCTCTGCCTTTTCCCGCGATAGAACGCCCAACTCCACATTGGTCAGGGCCGCTGCCTTTTTCAAGATCGCAAAGGCCCGAATCACTTCGAGGGGCATCATTTGCCCTCCAATGACAAAGTTCTCATGGGAGCGCTGTGTCTGCGCCCCCCAGTATTTTTCCGAGGGGACCGCGATTTCGCCCATGGTATCCGTTTCAATACGGTGGCTCATAAGAAGACTCCTTCTTAAGCATTGAAGATGAGACTATGTTGTCATTTTATCAGGTCAAGAGCCCGAAGGGCAGACAGATTGTGCTACCTTCCTACAGCCCCCGGGCCTAAGATCGTAAATCGATTCCTATTTTTATCCCTGCACAGGTCGCTATACTCGAGAGAATTTTCTTCTCATTCCGCTTGTATCGGCCTTTCTCAAATCCCGCGCTTGACGAATCTTTCCCTTCTTCGTAATCTCTCGATTGATTCCGAGTCCCGACGCGTGTTGAATCGACTGCAAGAACACTTGACCACAGAGACGCAGAAGTCATGAAAGATAAGAATAGGATTAAAGAGACCTTTCTCATAATTATCGTCCTCACCATCGCCTTTGCCGCTGCGGCCTGCACTGAAAGGGCTGGGAATGCCGCGCGGGAATCCTCACCGAGGGGCTCCTCCGAAGCCCAGGGACCTCAGAGCGAAGTCCCGTTCTATACATTTCAGGTCGTCAGGAGTTGGCCTCACGACGCGGGCGCCTATACGCAGGGACTGGAATTTTATAAAGGCATGCTCTATGAGAGCACGGGGTTGTACGAGAGATCCAGCCTCCGGAAAGTGGATCTCGAAAGTGGGAATGTTTTGCAGCGGCACGATCTGCCGCCTGAATACTTTGGCGAAGGGATCACGGTGTTCCAGGACAAGATTTATCAACTCACCTGGCAGTCCCAAAAGGGTTTCATCTATGATTTGCAGACCTTCCAGTTGCTCAGAGAGTTTTCCTATAACGGCGAAGGGTGGGGTTTGACCCACGACGACCATTTTCTGATCATGAGCAACGGGACGAACGAGATCCGGTTTCTCGATCCGGGGACTCTCCAAACCAAACGGACCCTCGAGGTCCGGAGTGAGGGGCGGCCACTCTCCAATTTGAATGAGCTGGAATACATCAAGGGCGAGATCTTTGCCAATGTGTATGAAAGCGATTACATCGTTCGCATTGATCCGGGCACAGGAAAGGTGCTCGGCTGGATTGATCTGACCGGGCTCTTGTCCGCCGCAGATCGCCGGCAACCGGTCGATGTCCTCAACGGCATCGCCTATGACAGGACAAAGGATCGGCTCGTGGTCACGGGCAAATTGTGGCCAAAATTATTCGAGATTCGTTTGGTGAAAAAGTAAATGGCCTCGGGTAGGGCGAGCAGTCTCCTCGCCCTACAGGATCTCCGGATATCCTTACTGCTTTCGTCTTTCTTTCGCAGCTGGTGCCTCGGGGGCTTTCGCCGCCGCTGCGGGGGGGGGCTTGGGCGTCCAGAAGCCCGGGTCGATACCCGCCATTTGCCTGGACACATAGCTCATTTTCGGATTGATGGCATAGAGATTCGATTCAATACTCATGACGGAATCCCGCTCGAGCGTCTGGAGTTTCTTTCCATTTTCTTCTCCGAGCGCGGCGTTAACCGCCTTGTCATTGTCCACGTCCATTTCTTTCAGGGACTTCATGGCGGAAATGGCCACATAGGTTCCCCCGGGCGCTCCTGAAATGACCTGGTAAAGCGCGATCGGGGTGTTCACATTGGCCTTTTCCATGGCACTGAAATAGGTTTTTGCCCCTTCCCCGAATTCCCCGAAATGGCCGAGACGCACCCGGAAAGTTTCAATTTCAATATAACGCGAATGCGCAATGCTCTCGGCGGTGATGTCTTTAAGGCGATAGCTCAGATCCTCCCGGAGAACAGCCAGCATCGCGCGCTGACTGGCGTGCATGTCTGCGCCCTGGGCCTCGAGTTTTTCGAGTTCCGCCATCACGGCTCCGCCCTCGGCCTTCATGAAATTCATACGGTCTTTCTCAAGGGCTTCAAAGGAGGGATATCGGGTCAGGAACACGGCATCGTTCTCATTCCCTGAGAGGGGCGTCAACCCAAGCCAGTGGGCTTCCGATTTGACCCTGCCGGCGAGCTGAACGTATCCATGGGCTTCTTTCTCGTGAGCCGTACCCTTTCCCGGCTTGATCTCTTCACGTTCGAGAAGCAGGACTTTGGGTGCGCCCATGGCTGGAGCCGGCTGTGCGACCAGCGGAAGGAGCCACCCGACCAAAAGCAAAACTAGAATCGAACACTGAATAAGTTTTTTCGTCATTGGGAAATGCCTCCGTTGAATTGGTTTTTGGAATTTACGACGCGGCGAGTCCGGGGTTCCTTGCCTATTGAACAAGGATTCTTTCGTCTCTTCCGCTTGAAGACAGAATCCTCCTGACGCCGCCCGAGGGTGGCAAGTAGGCACAGTGAGAGAGCCGTGCTGAGAATTGGCGGGCCGATGCATTTCAAGCGAAGAAACGCCCCTTGGACAAAGACCCTTGTGAGATTGCTCTTGCGAGAAATGGACGATGAGAATTGTACCTGTCTTGGGACGTCCGTCAAGGCCTTTTGTGCTAACCCATGAAACCGGGAAAGGGTGAACGCCCGCGTGGCTTTGGTCGTCCTCGAAATATCTGCCCTGCCGCTTTGAACCTTACGGAACTGCTCCGAGTTCTTATCCTCCCCGAAGGGTCCGCGATCTCAAATTTGAAATTGCAAGTGCTCCGATCCAATGTTGATGTCATTTGAGCAAGATTCCTTTGTGCCCAGGTCGCAAGGCCGCCCTGTTGCGTTGAACCAATAAACCGTTTAGAATTTCAAATTGTTCAATGCCCCGGAAGGGCCATATCCCGGCCTATGGCCGTAGCGGTTTGCCGATCAGTTGACAGCGGGTTTGTTGTCCTGATCACACCCTCCCGCGGGATGAGGGGTTCCGCCCCGGTTGTGCCGCAACCGAATGGAGCTCAGGGTGGGAATGACATCCACAGAATTCACATTCGAACGACAGGAATAACGGGCTGGACGAAAGGGTCATCTCATTGTCATTTCTTGAAACGCTGGAACAGAAAATTCTGATTTTCGACGGGGCGATGGGAACATCACTCCAGGTGCAGAATTTGACCGCCGACGATTTCTGGGGCAAGGAGGGCTGCAACGAATACCTCGTCCTCTCGAAACCCGATGCCGTCCGTCGGGTGCACGCCGGTTTTTTGGAGGTGGGATGCGAAGTGATCGAGACCGACACGTTCGGCGCCACCTCCATTGTCCTGGTTGAATACGACCTCGCCGACAAGGCCTACGAGTTGAACTTGAAAGCGGCGCAGTTGGCCCGGGGAGTTGCGGATGAATTCTCCAACGGAGGCGGGGGAGGGAAGCAGCGGTACGTCGCGGGCTCGATCGGCCCGACAACCAAGTTGCCATCGCTCGGACACATCACCTTCGACGCGATGAGTGGTTCCTACTATGAACAAGCGCGGGGTTTGATTGATGGCGGCGTAGATGTCCTCCTGATCGAAACGTGCCAGGACCTGCTGCAGACCAAGGCAGCACTGGCCGGGGTTTTTTGCGCCATGCAGGAATTACGAAAACAAGTCCCGGTCATGGTCCAGGTAACCATCGAAAACACGGGCACGATGCTGCTGGGGACCGAGGTGGGAGCCGCGCTCACCACCGTGGAGCCTTACGACATCGTCTCGGTCGGCCTGAACTGTGCCACGGGGCCGCGCGAGATGAACGACGCGGTCCGTTACCTGGGGGACAACTGCACGAAGAAAATATCCTGCCTCCCCAATGCGGGTATCCCCAAAAACGTCGGGGGGCACGCGTCTTATACCCTGACACCCGGGGAACTGGCGGATTATCTGAAGCGGTACGCCGTGGAGTACGGATTGAACATGGTGGGCGGTTGTTGCGGCACCACCCCGGCCCACTTGAAGAAAGTGGTCGAATCCATCGACGGGATGGCGCCCAGGCGGCGCGAACGAAAACCCGCCGGCGCCGCGGCCTCCATTTATTTTTCAACTCCCCTGTCGCAGGAACCGCGTCCGCTCATCGTGGGCGAGGAAATGAACACCACGACACGCAACCCGAAGTTCAAGCAGCTGGTCACCGAAGAGAAATACGATGACATCCTGATGATGGCGAAACGGCTGGTCGGGGAAGGCTCGCACGTGCTCGATTTGTGCGTGGCCGTCGTGGGAGGAAACGAAAAGCATTTCATGCAGGAAACCGTCAAGATGCTGGCCACCCGGGTCACCGTCCCCCTGATGATCGATTCCACAGAGGCTGACGTCATCGAAACGGCCCTGAAACTGATCCCGGGAAAGGCGATCGTCAACTCCATCAACCTCGAGGATGGCGAGAAGCGCACCGGCAGGGTGCTTCCGATGGTCAAGAAATTCGGGGCGGCCGTGGTCGCGCTGACGATCGACGAAGAGGGCATGGCTCTGACCGCGGACAGGAAGTTTGCGATCGCCCAGCGCATCTTCAAACTCGCCACGGAGAAGTACGGCATCGCCCCTCACGATATTATTTATGATGCCCTCACCCTGCCCATCTCCACGGGGCAGGAGGAGTACCGCACCGCCGCGCTGGAAACGATGAAGGCGATCGAGCTGATCAAAAAAAATATCCCCGGCGCCCTTACCATTCTGGGTGTTTCAAACGTCTCGTTTGGCCTGGATATCTATGCGAGGCGCATCCTGAACTCGGTGTTCCTCCATGAGGCCATGGAGCATGGCCTGGACGCCGCCATAGTCAACTGGCAACGCATTTATCCGCTCTTCAAGATTCCCGACCAGGAAGTGGAGCTGGCACGGAAACTGATCTATTTCGATTCATCGGACGGGGATCCGCTCCAGAAATTTATTCAATTTTACGAGGGCTCGGAGAAGAAGACCTTCAGCGTCTCCCAAAAGGAAGAGTCGGCGCTAACCCTGGAAGAACGCCTGAAGAATTCCATCATCAACGGCGAAAAGGTGTCCACCGTCAAGGGCGAGAAGGTCACCCTCGAACAACTCCTCGACGAAGCCCTGAAAAGTCACTCTCCCCTCGACATCATCAACACGGTGTTATTGGACGGCATGAAGGTGGTGGGTGATTTGTTCGGAGCGCGGAAGATGCAGTTGCCCTCGGTTCTGGATTCGGCGCAGGTCATGAAGACTGCCGTCAGCTATCTCGAACAGTTCATGGATAAATCCACCAGCTCCACCAAGGGGCGCATCGTGCTGGCCACGGTGAAAGGCGACGTCCATGACATCGGGAAGAACCTGGTGGACATTATCCTCACGAACAATGGATTCCAGGTGTTCAACTTGGGGATCAAGCAGCCCTCGGACCATATTATCCGGTCGGCCATCGAACATCAGGCCGACGCCATCGGCTTGAGCGGCCTGCTGGTCAAATCGACGGTCGAGATGAAGTATGTGATTGAAGATCTGGAGCGCATGAATTTGAGGCTCCCGGTGCTGTGCGGCGGCGCCGCGCTCACGCGAAAATACGTGGAAGAAGACATGCGGGCCGAATACCGGGGACCGGTGTTCTACGGCCAGGATGCGTTCGCCGGATTGAGAGTCATGGAGGAGTTGACGGATCCCGTCACCCACGAGGAACTGGTTGCCTCGGGCGTCTACAGGATACCCGAAAACCTGGCGCCGAGCCTCAGCCTGCCCGCAGCGACGGGATGCGCTTCCGGGACAACGACGGAAACGATTCGTGATTCCGCTCGCCCTCGTGCGCCGCTTCCAACAGCCACCGGAGCGGCCCGTTCAGACGTGAACCGGAAAGTTTCCATCCCGACGCCTCCTTTTTGGGGAAGACGCGTCGTTCCGCCGGGTGAACTGGATTTGCGGGAAATCTTCAAGTACGTGAACCCCATTGCCCTGTTCAAGAACCAGTGGCAGGTCCGGGGCATGGCGCGCGACGAGTATGAGAAGGCGCTGGCAGAGAAATACATCCCCATCCGTGACGCTCTCGAGGAAGAGTGCCTCCGCGAAAACATCCTCCAGCCCCGCGTGGTCTACGGATACTTTCCCTGCGTCTCCGAAGGAAATGACGTGGTCATCTATTCCACTGAAGATCCAGGCCGGGAATGGGTTCGATTTCAGTTCCCCCGCCAGCGCGCCAATCGCCACTTGTGCCTCTCCGATTTTTTTGCGCCGGCAGACTCAGGCCGGCGCGATACGCTGGGCGTCATGCTGGTGACCGTGGGCTCGCGGGCCAGCGAGAAGGCGAAGGAGTTATTCGAGGCGAATGAATACGCCCGCTACCTCTACCTGCATGGGTTGAGCGTGGAAACCGCAGAGGCGTTGGCGGAGTTCTGGCACCGGAAGATCCGGGAGGAACTCGGTGTTGCCGGAGAGGACTCCCCCAATATCGCGGACCTCTTCCATCAGAAATACCGCGGCAGCCGTTACAGCCTTGGCTATGGCGCGTGCCCATCGCTGGAGGACCAGGAGAAGATTTTCACCCTGCTTGATCCCGAAAACACCATCGGCGTGAAACTCACCAGCGGTTTTCAGCTCGAGCCGGAGCAGTCCACCTCGGCCCTGATCGTTCACCATCCCGAGGCAAAGTATTTTAATGTGTGAAAAGGCAGTGGTCAGTGGCCAGTGCCCAGTGGTCAGTGGGGAGGAGTCCAAGTTACAGAGGTAGGTTGAAGCCCTATTCTAAAGAATCTGGATATTTTAAGTGGAGTTTTTTCCTATAGGCGGGCTAATCGACTATTGTTTCTAACTGGCAACCGAGAACTAAGCACTGACTACTGCGCTTCTGAACTGCCCCCTGCCCACTGGCCACTGGCCACTGTTTGCTCACTTCTTCGAGAACATCTTCTTCAGTTTGCTGCCGAATGATTTTTCGACCTTGGCTCTGCCCGTTGTGCTTTTCAGCTCCTCTTTAGCGATTTCATTGGAAGGATCCCGCTCCAGGGCCTGTTCGAACAACCGCCGGGCGCGTGAGGGAAGATTGATTTCCTTGTAAAAATTGCCCAGGGCCAGATAGTGGCTGGGGCTTTGGGGTTCGAGGTCAATGGCTTTCACGAAATAGTCCTCGGCTTCCTTGCGGTACTGGGAAATTTGTGAAAGAGTGCGGGCGAGGAAGGACAGGTACTCTGCATTGGAGGGCGCAAGATTAGCAGCATCCCTGAAGTAAGGCAGGGCCTTTACATATTCCTTCTTTTCGAACCACTGCTTCCCCTCGTTAAAACTCCTATCGGCACGCTCTGTCTCTGTGATGAGGGGTGCGGTCGGGGTGGGCGCATCCCTTTTGAACGCCTGGGCCGCCAGGCGGCGATCGTATTCCGCTCGCCGAGTTGGATCTGAAAGGGTCTCGTAGGCCAGGGTCAAATGGCGAAAGAGGTCCACGAGTTGACCATGGAGGGATTCGGGAGCCCGGGCTTTGTAGCGATCGGGATGAAAACGTTTCGCTAATTTGTAATACTTTGCTTTAACCTCTTCCGGGGGTGATTTCCGGGTGACGTTCAGCAGATCATAATAATCGCCGCCGGGAACCATGGCGCCACGTTCTTCGATCTCACGCTTCAAGGACAACCAATCCGTGGCTTCCTCACGGCTGGGCACGGCGATGGGAGAGGGAATCCCGGTGCGACCCGAATCGGGGGAATTCCGCGCCGACTGGCTCGCGACCATGGCATCCAGGCCATAGGCATCAATCAACCCCAGCAGGTAGAGGACGTAAATATGTCGTAACGAGTCCGATTCACCAAAGGGGGAAACCGAGAGGACTTCGTCCACCGACATGGAGGCATCGAAGCGGGAGAGGAGGAACACCTCGTTGCGGGAAAGAAACTCAGACTTGGACTCCAATCCCGCCGACCGCACCGCAATGAAGCGGCCCCCCAGCGTCTTCAACTGCTCCCGGATGGCCTCGGGATCGCGCCCGTTGCGGGCCAGTTCGACAAGCACGCTTTCAATCGAAACGCGCGCCACCAACGCCTGTGAGGGCGCCGCTTCCCGCCCCTCAGTAAATGTGCACTGAGCGCTCCCGCCGAGTGCCAGGGTCAGAAGGACCTTGATCAGGAATGGGCCCGGTTCAGGCCGCCCCGCATCCAATAGGGTCGTGGGAGCGGCTGAAACTGCCCGGAAGTCCCCGTGGAGGCAGTAAAACTGCCACACGTCCTCGTTTGATCGAACCTGTAATACACCATTTCGAGATTCCAGTGCCAGGAGTCTCAGCCAATCCGCAAATTGCTTTTGATTGATGCTGGAGCCCGTACTCATCCGGCCTCCCGGGGATTCAATGCCGCTAATGTGATGTTAACACAGCGGAATACGATTTGGAAATTTAGTGGAGCTTGATTCCCAGCCCGGAGGGATATTTGAAGCGGCAATCACCGCAACCTCGGTGGGCTTTCCCGCCTATTGAGGATGATGAATTATAGTGACGTATGACAGCATCACGCGAAATGGTACGCTTAGGTAGCCGTGATCCGCCCGCTTTTCCGCGGATCACGGGCTCTTGCAACCGGCAGGGAAGAACCCGGGATCCCCCAAAATGGGATCCCGGCCCGCCACGGCGGGCTCGAACGGCTCAATCTTCATCGAGCAAGGATTGTCACTATATTTTAAATTCCCCTGTAGGCGAGCCCATCGGGCTTAGGGCCATCAACGATTCGGGGTTGTGGAAAATGGCCGATTGGTAGAAAATTGGCATCAACCGTGCGTAAAGTTAGGATCTCGTGATCTGAAATTCAACTGAGGACCTCTTATGGCGACGTTCTGTGTAACCGGTGGCGCCGGGTTTATCGGCTCGAACCTGGTGGAAGCGCTGGTCGCACGCGGCGATCGAGTCCGCGTGGTGGATAATCTGTCGACCGGACATATCGAGAATCTGGAGTCCGTGGCCGCGAAGATTGAACTCATCAATGCCGACATTTGTGACACTACCCGCATGCGGCAGGTCTTTTCCGGGGTTGATGTGGTGTTTCATGAGGCGGCGATCCCTTCGGTGCAGAAGTCCATTCTGGATCCCCTGCGGTCCAACCAGGCAAACATCACCGGCACGCTATCGGTGCTGGTCGCCGCGCGCGACGCTAAAGTCCGGAGGGTCATCTATGCCGGTTCCTCATCCGTTTACGGCGATACCCCGACCTTGCCGAAGGCCGAAAACATGCCTCCCCATCCGATCTCACCTTACGGCATTATGAAATGGGTGGCCGAGCTGTATGCGAACCAGTTTACGAAACTGTACGGGTTGGAGACCATCACCTTGCGGTACTTCAACGTGTTCGGGCCGCGACAGGATCCCACCTCGGAGTATTCCGGCGTCCTTTCGAAGTTCATCACGGCGATGCTTCGCCACGAACAACCGGTCATTTTCGGAGATGGAGAGCAGTCGCGCGACTTCACTTTTGTGCAAAATGTGATCGACGCCAACCTCCTGGCCGCCAATACTTCTAAAGGGATCGGGGAGGTGATCAATGTCGCGGTGGGATGCCGGTACTCGTTGAACGAGACCCTGAAGATTCTGAATCGAATCTTTTCAAGCGACAACGTGGCACGCTATGACGCGCCCCGAGAGGGCGACATCAAACATTCGCAGGCGGATATCACAAGGGCACGAGCCCTTCTGGGATACGAGCCCAAGTATGATTTTGAAGCAGGACTGCGTCGCACCGTGGAGTGGTACCGTGCCAGAGCGCGCACGATGTCGGTAAAGCCATAGCGCCGCAAAGAAGCTCAAGATTCGCAGGGCGGCTCGTGGCCCCTAACTCCGGCCATTATTGGAAGTATTGGCGGCCCAGTGATTGTGTTCAATGCCAGAATTTGAATGCTGAAATTTGAAATCTGAAATCTGAGATTTGAGATTGATTCGCCGAGCCGTTGTGGCGGATCGCCGGGGCTGCCAAAACCCCAACTCCGGCCGTCATGGGGGAGCTTTAGCGGCCCGGTGATTGTGTTCAATGCCAGAATCTAAAATCTGAAATCTGAGATTTGAGATCTAAAATCTGAAATCTGAAATTTGAGATTGATCCGCCGAGCCGTTGTGGCAGATCGCGCGGGGCTGCCAGGACTCTTCTGGTGGATATTGGAACTTTTTGCGTTCCTGTGATTCCGTTCGATGATAAGATTTGAAATCTGAGATTTGAGATTACAGTTTTCTCTCCGAAGGAGAGCTCATGGTCAAGCGACGCGAGTTTCTTGAAAGACTTCAGAAGGAAGTTTTGCTTTGCGATGGCGCGCTGGGAACCTTCTTGTACTCCCGTGGCGTGGCTTTGAACGAGCGCGATGAGCAAAACCTGACCAATCCGGACCTGATCAAGTGGGTCCATCAGCAATACATCGAGGCCGGAGCGCAGGTCATTGAGACCAACACGTTCACTTCCAACCGTTTGAAACTTCGGGAGCTGGGCCTGGAAGATCGCCTGCTCGAGATCAATCAGGCCGCGGTGCGTGTGGCCCTGGAGGCCGCGAAGGATCAGGTTTTTGTGGCCGGATCAGTGGGCCCGCTGGGCGCCCTGGTCAAACCGTACGGCAATCTCTCCATCGATGATCTGGGCCAGGTCTACAAGGAACAGATTCAAATTCTGGCCGAGTCGGGTGTCCATCTTATTCTGATTGAAACGCACCCCTCGCTTCTGGAGGCGCTCGAGGCGGTCCGTGCCGCCCGGGCTGCCTGTGACCTTCCAATCGTCGCGCAAATGACCTTCTGGGAAGACGGCAAATCGAAGTTTGGCGACGACATTCGCGTGTCGCTGGAGGCCCTCGCCGCCGCGGATGCCGATGTGGTGGGAGTGAACTGCACCCTGGGTCCCCAGGAGATGTTTGACCTGGTCAACGAATTTGCCTCACGTTCCGAGCTGAGGATCGCGGTCCAGCCGAACGCCGGACATCCCCAGATCATTGGCGGCAGGACTGTCTTTCTTTCCTCCCCGGAATACATGGAGGAATATGCCAAGGCCTTTGTCAATTGCGGCGTGAATCTCATCGGGGGTTGTTGCGGAACCACGCCCGAGCACATCCGCGCTATGGCCCGTGCCGTCCACGGTCAGTCCCCCAAACCGCATCGCCGCCGTGCCGTCTCCGTTCACGTTGAGGTAGAAGCCGTGGAGGAACCCTCGACCCAGGTGGTCGGCGAGATCCTGGACGCGCCGCGTTTGCTCGACAAGATTGGCACGAAAATCGTGGCGACGTGCGAGATCAACCCGCCCAAGGGACTCGATTATTCCAAGATGGTTCAGGGGGCGCGACAGCTCAAAGACGCGGGGGTGGACGCCGTCAACATCACCGACAACCCCATGGCGCGGGTGCGCATGAGTTCCGTGGCGATGGCGCACATCCTGCAGCGCGAGGTGGGGATTGAGGCCATCTGGCAGCTGACCTGCCGCGACCGGAACGTGATTGGCATTCAATCCGATTTGCTGGGAGCAGCCGCGCTGGGCATTCGGTCGGTCCTGGCGCTCACGGGCGATCCCATCACGATCGGAGACTATCCCAAGGGAACAGCGGTGTTTGAAGTCAATTCCACGGGACTCGTCCGGATCGTCAAGGGCTTGAACAACGGGTTCGATTTCGCCGGACAAAACATCGGCACAACCACCCAATTCCAGATTGGAACCGCGGCTTCACCCTCGGCCAGCGACATCAACAAGGAGATCGCGCGGCTCGAGGAAAAGCTGGAAGCCGGAGCTGATTTTGTGCAGACCCAGCCCGTGTTCGATCCGAGGTTGGCGGAGAAATTCCTGAAACGGGTGGAAGCCCTGAAAGTCCCGGTGCTGCTGGGCCTCATGCCACTGCGCTCTTCACGCCATGCGGAATTCATGCACAATGAAGTCCCGGGGATCTCCATTCCGGAGTGGATTCGCGACCGCATGCGAAATGTGCCGGAGGAGCAGGCCATCGAGGAAGGGATTAAAATCTCGGGCCAGATTATTGAAGAGATCAAGGGCATGGCGGCCGGCATTCACTTCTACCCGCCCACGAATCGCTTTGACATCATCGTGCGGCTGATGGGCGTGCTGAACCCCAAGACCGCGCATGCGTGATCGTTGTGGGGCAGACGTCCTCGTCTGCCTCTTTGCATGTCGTGCAGTTTTCTCGAGGGCAGACGAGGACGTCTGCCCCACGAATTTCATCCCCGTGCCAATCCATTTGACATGGCCCTGCGGCAGATGATCACGCAGCAATCCAATC
>JBAVHJ010000736.1:0-2565 GCA_049685715.1 Terriglobia bacterium
ATCATGAGAATGTAATTTGCTTGCCTCTAGATCGCACACATCGCAAAAACCGCGATGTGTGCGCCACCCTGACCACATCAATTTGGGGAAGGAGCGCGGGAATGTCCTAGCATGATCAAGACAGCAAGGAGGGGAAGAACGTTGGCATCGCGTGGTATCGGCCCGAACAATGGGAGCGGTTGCGAGAACTTGCAGGGGATCCCGAGGTCCTTGAGAATACCTATGAGGAATGGGTCCAAATGGCCGAGGAGAAAATGGGAGAATTATTGAAGGCCGGGATTGAAGCGTGGAAAATTCCGGTGGATGTGGAAGAGTTGCAGAGATGGTGTGAGTCAAAGGGGCTTCCCCTCGATGGTTATGCCCGAGCAAAATTCGTCGCACAGAAGTTGTACGAGATGGAAAAACAAAAGGGGCATTGAGGGCACGGTGGGAGTCGAGGGTGTTTGTAGGGGCACACGCCGCGGCGGGCCGTGTGCCCGAGTCCTGCATTCTGTTTTTCGACAGGCTGGGGCGTCCGCCGGGGCGGACTGTGCGCCCCTACGAATACAGGGATCAATCCGCATCGAACAAGAGATGTGAAAACCGCAATCGGCTCATGCTTTGGCCTTCTTACCTTTTACCCGCTGACCTTTCGGCGCGGCTGTTGGCTCCTCTGCTTTTTCGATTAATTTGATCGACTTGAGTTTCTCCTGGGCCTTGAAATAGGCCATCACGTCGGCCAAACCGATGGGCTCAAACTCTCCCGAAAGGAAGTTGCGAATGTCCAGCACCGAGTACTTGCGGGGATCGTTCTTGTCTCCGTTGCGTGTGACCATGACATTGAGCTCCGCGGTCATGTGCTGGGGCACCTTACTCAACACCTCTTCGAGGACTTTGCGATCGGCTTCAGGTTGTTGATCGAGCATCGCTGCCATTCCACCCCCCAATCCTCCGAATCCGCCCTGGACCCCGGATCGCTCCGGGACCAGTCGCGCCGCCTTCGTCTCCTCCTCGGTCAATCTCAGGTCCGGCGGGGCCGTGTTTGTCCGGAGGAGATAAAACTCTTTGATTTGTTTCTCGGCGACCTGGGTCCTCTCATCGATGAGAGAAAGAAACGGGGCGATTGTCTTCTGCTTTTCTTCACTGTTCATAGAAGGCGGCATGAGGGTCTTCAAGGACTCGACCGTGCCTTTTTCGATACTTCCCTGGCGGCGGACCGCATTGATGGCTTCCTTAAAGGCCGAGGGAAGCAGATCCGAATTCCAGTCGGCAAGATAAGCCAGTCCTTTTCGAAGCGCGTCGCCGATCCGGATATCCCCTCTCGCGAGAGATTCAGCGCCAATCCTCGCTGCCCCGCGATCCTCCGCGGAGGCCACGATGTAAGCCCCCATGGCGCTGAGGACCACCGCACGTCTCAACTGTGTGGGGTCAGCTTTATCGGGTGTATCGCCGGAGGAGTGATACCACATGTCCGGCCACACGCCCATCATGGTGGCGGGAATTCCATTGTTCAGGTAGATGATATGGTCCGACGCTCCGTAGTGCTTGTCGATGTTGAAGTGGAAGGGCTCGAGCGAACCGACCGAGGAGACGATCGGATCTGACATGGCATAACCGCGGGCGCGATACCGGACCCGTTCGCGGTTGGTGTTTCCCAGAAATTCGAAAACACTCTGCATGACGTCATTCAGATAATTGGGCGTGGTATCGGGAGTTCGGCTCAACACGAAAGAGGCGTTGTTCTTCTGGAGTCCTTCGCCCACCATGTCCATGTTGATGTCGTTGATGAGCTTCTTCCGGATCTCCTCATGAGCGCGTAGCCAGGCCGAAGTGCCGCTGATTTCAGGTACCCAGAGAAAATTAATGGTTCGCTTGGGACGGGGAAGCTGGGAGGCATTGATTAATGTGTTCAGTGTCCGTGCGACCTCGAGGATGGCGGCGCTCCCGCTGGCATCATCGTTGGCCCCCTGCTTGAGGTAGCCTTCATAAAGGTGCGCCGAAAGCATGATTTCCTGGTCACTCGTTCCATCGCCAGGGATTCTGGCGAACACGGTCTCCAGAATGTTGGAATACCAGTCGGCTTTGACGATCACGTGCAGCTTCACCTTCATGCCACGGTCCAACAGGGAGCGCAGGGAGCGGCCCATCTCCGCGTTCAGCTTGAATCCAAATCCCGCCGTCTTGCCGGCGTACTTCGGCTGGTTGGGCCGCTGCGGCTGAATGCTCTCCCAAAGCGACTGCTGGACGTCGTACTCCGGCCGGAGGGAGTTATACGAAATCACTCCAATTGCGTCCCCCTCAAACACACTCAACCGTTGAAGAATGGCAGGACTGGCGGACCCGAGGACGATTTTTCCTTTGAGGTCTTTCCCCTTGTAGTCTTCGGGGCGCGATCCGTTGCCGACATCAACAAGTTCGGCGGTCCAATCACCATTTTCACTGTTGGCACACAGCAGGGTGGGGACGTCGGCGTAGTCGAGCAGTTTATGCGGCCGAGGTTCCACCATCCAGAGTTGGCCCACGAGCCCTTCCCATGTCTTTCCCGCAAAAGGATTGGTCGGGGCCTGCGGGCTCCCGCCCTCCCGT
>JBAVHJ010000737.1:0-9970 GCA_049685715.1 Terriglobia bacterium
AGGCAGACCAGTCCAAAGGTCACCCAATCGGTCGGACTGACCTCGAACAAAAAGCCGGCAATGAGCCTTGATGCCGCCCAACTGCTCATCAAGCCGATGGCGACCCCCACAAGCGCCATGTTGATGCCGGTGCGGAGGAACAATCTCGACACACTGCCCGGCTGCGCCCCCATAGCCATCCGTATCCCTATTTCTCGCGTTCTCTGGCTCACCGAATAGGAAACCACGCCGTACAAGCCGATGGTGGTGATGACAAGTGCCAGTCCGGAAAACAGGGAAAGCAGCACGGTGGTCATTCGCGGCTGCGCCACAGCCGTGTCCACAACCTGCGTGTATGTCTGCAAGTGCGTCAGGGGGAGATTCTTGTCCAGACTCCAGACGGTCTTCCGAAGCGCAGAGGAGAGCATTAGGGGGTCATTTTCCGTACGAACAATCAGGAAGGCCTGAAGACCCAGGTAATTGCCCCAGGGGAACGCTGAGCTCTGGATTTGCGGGAGAGGCATATAGAGTTCAGGCAGGGCTGGGGCTTCCAGGGCAATCTCCCGCGTATCCCCGACTACCCCGACAATCGTAAACCACCAGGGAAGATTTTGGTCCTCCTGGCGGCCCCACTTGAGACGCTTTCCAATCGGGTCCTCCTGTGGAAAGAACTGCTTCGCGATGGTCTCATTGATGATTGCGACCAGGGGTGACTGCGAAGTGTCTTGATTTGAAAAGAGGCGTCCCCGCATCAAGGGGATTTTCAGGGCCCTGAAGTATTGAGTGGTAACGAATCGTTGTTCGTTGGCGGTATAAATTCCCGAGGGGGGCTGAGCATGTCCTTCGATCGAAAAGCTCATCCCACCCCGCCCGGCCAGGGGGAGGACGTTCGTCAAGGCGGCATACTGCACGCCTGGCAATCCATCTATTTTCTTTAGAAGGTCGTCTTGGAAGCGGGCGGTCTGCGTCCCCTTTGAATAGCGGGTTTCAGGCAAAAAGAGGTCACCCGTGAGTACACCGCCGCTGTCAAACCCGGGATTGATTTGTTGCAGCCGCCAAAAACTCTTGATCAGCAAGCCCGCGGAGGTCAGCAGGAGCAGGGAGATTGCCAACTGCCCGACCTGCACCGCCTGCAGAAGTCTTCCCCTCCGCTGGCCCGCTCGTGAATCATCCCGTTTCAGAGATTCGTTCAAGGCAGCATTGCTTGCCAACCATGCGGGTATGAAGCCGAAGGCCACAGCTGTCAACAGTGATACGAGCACCGTAAATCCCAGGACAGAGGCATCAATTTGAACACTCCGAATTTCAGCCAGGATATCTGATGGAAGCATATGAGGGAGAACTTTAACCAGCCATTCCGAAAGCACGATTCCCCCCAGGGCCCCCAGACCTGCCAGGAGGACGCTTTCGGTTAAGAACTGGCGCATGAGCCTGCTTCTCGGCGCCCCCATTGCCGCCCGCACAGCTATCTCGCGTTTCCGCGCATGGGCTCGGGCCAACAATAGGTTGGCAACATTGGCGCATGCGATCAGGAGCACAAAGGCCACTGCCCCCATCAGTATCAGCAGGGCAGGCCGGATGTTGCCGGCAAGCTGTTCCCTCATGGTAATAAGCCGAACCCCCGATCCCGTGTTCCACTGCACCGATTCTTTTTCCAACCGATGTGCAATACCGTCCATCTCCGCCTGGGCTTGCGTCAATGAAACGCCTCGCTTCAGTCGCGCCACCGCCTCATAGCCATGATCGCGATGGTCGGTGAGCTCCTCCGGCTTCAATTCGAGCGGAACCCACAATTGAGCGGGGTCACCCGGTCCCGGCAAGAAGAACTCTGAGGGCAAAACACCGATGACCGTGTAGGGCACTTCGCCCAGATGGATGGACTGACCGATCATATTCGGGTTCCCGCCCAGGCGGTGCCACAACCCGTAGCTTAGCACTACGACATGTTGACCTTCAGACTCCTCCTTGTCCGAGAAGGTTCGGCCCAGGACGGGCGTGACGCCGAGCAACGGGAATAATCGGGCGGAAGTCCGTTGGGCACTGATGTTATCGGGTTCGCCTGACCCGGTGATGTTGATTTGATCCGGCAGCAAAAGCGCCATCTCGTCGAAGACATGGTTCTGCTCCCGCCACGCCATGAAATTACCGACCGCTATAAACCGCCGATCCCACTTCGGAACGATTTTGGTTTCCCAGATCTGTACGACGGTCTCGGGTTGTCGATAAGGCAACGGACGCAGCAGGACGGCACTGATGACGCTGAAGATTGCCGTGTTTGCGCTAATCCCCAGCGCCAAGGTCAACACGGCCACTGCTGTAAAGGCTGGAGATTTGATCAACATCCGGAAGCCAAATCTAAGGTCCTGCCAGAATGTATCCATGAACCACCTCACGCGGCCAAGGGGTTTTCGAAGATTCCCCCAAGGGGAATTAATTGAGAATTTGCAGATCTAGCCTTGTTAGAAGGGAAAGGTGGCAAAAAGTTGCTTGTTTCCAATAGTTATTTAGAGACAGGGGGTAGGGTTCCCATTAATGAGCAGGCTGCTAAGTCGTGTGAGGTGATTGAGGGACGCTTTCCAAGCGACCCCAGAGGAATTCATCGATCACGATTGACTGCTCCCGCTTTGAATCGACAGGACCCCAATCAGCTTGCGTTATTAAGCAGCTTCGTGTACCCTTTCCAGAACGTTGCACGATGCAACATGGGAGGCTGCAAAATGAAACCTTCTTCGGGGGGCAAGGTAGAGTCCGGTCCGGAGTTCTTTCATCCTGCTAGGTTTAAGATCATTCTTGATTCCATCAATGACGGGGTATTCACAGTCGACAAGGATTTCCTGATTACTTCCTTTAACCGGGCGGCGGAGATCATCACCGGGGTAAAGCAGAGAGAGGCGGTGGGCCGACCCTGCTGGGAAGTCTTGAAAGCTGAGATTTGTGAAGGGGAATGTGCCTTGAAGGAGACCATGCGGTTTGCCCGACCCGTGGTGAACAAACCCGTCCAAATCATTTCCGCCCAGGGTCTGCGAGTCCCCATCAGTGTCAGCACCGCAGTACTGAAGAATGAACGCGGAAATATCATTGGAGGGGTGGAAACGTTCCGGGATCTGTCGGCTGAAGAGGAGTTGCGGAAGGAAGCCGAACACAAGTACAGTTTCCATGAGATGTTATCCAAGAACTCCAGGATGCAGGGGATTTTTGAGCTCCTCCCGCAGATTGCCCAAAGTGACTGCAACGTCCTGCTCACTGGGGAAAGCGGAACCGGAAAGGAACTCCTGGCCACGGCTCTTCACAATCTCAGTCAGCGGTCTTCGCGGCCGCTTGTGACCCTGAACTGTGGCGCCCTCCCGGAGAGCCTGTTGGAATCCGAATTGTTCGGTTACAAAGCCGGTGCTTTTACCGGCGCCCTGTCTGACAAACCCGGCCGGCTCTCGGCCGCCCAGGGAGGAACACTATTCCTGGACGAGATCGGTGATATCTCCCCTGCCATTCAGGTGAAGTTTCTCAGAGTCCTTCAGGAACGGGTGTTTGAGCCGTTGGGCTCGAACGAGCCGATGCATACGGATGCGCGTTTTATTGCGGCGACCCACAAGGATCTCAAGAATGAGGTTCGGGAGGGGCGCTTTCGCGAAGACCTCTATTACCGCCTCGATGTCGTCCAGATTGCGCTTCCGCCGCTGAAGGAGCGTCGAGAGGACATTCCCTTGCTGATCCAACACTTCATCAGCAAGCTCAATCGACGTTATCGGAGGAACATCCAAACCCCGGATTCCGAAGCCCTGCGGTGCCTGATGACCTATGAGTGGGCAGGGAATATTCGTGAATTGCAGAATGCCCTTGAACATGCTTTTGTTCTGTGCCGCCGGGACATTATTTGCCTGGAAGATCTGCCCTCAAGCATTAGAAAAGGGAAGGCAAAGGCGTGGAAAAAAGATTCCGCCAATCTCCGGGAAATGGAAGCGTCTTTGATCCAGGAGGCATTGAGACGCAATAACGGAAACCGTGCGGCAGCCGCACGCGAACTCGGTGTCCACAAAACCACCCTGTGGCGCAAACTGAAGCAACTTCGCCCGACCAAGGATGCTTGAGGCCCGCTGAATTGCTTCACGACGGGATATCTGCCGGCGCTGGAGAGGGGATCGACCGCCGAACCTCTGGTTTCCTCGAATCGTCATACAGCCCTGCCTTTGAGTTCGATCCGTCCGGATATAGGTTTTGACCCACTGCAAGAAGCAATGGAATACACCCTACAATGTTTGCATTTTGCAGTCTTTTCTATCCCCGTTCCTTCCCCCATCTATCGCTAACCCTTTAACATTCAATCCAATCCCACCCGCTTCATAGTTGGCCTGGCACTTGCAGTAAAGAAAATCGAGGAGGGCATATGCTCTTGGCTGTGCCCGAGTTTAACGGCCGGGTTGCCCCCACGTTTGATTTTTGTCGACATCTCACCATTTGGTGGATTGACGCTCAAAGGGCCTCGCTGGTCAGCGAACGCTGGATTCGCAAGCGCGGATTGGATGCCCGGGTCCAAATCCTGCTGTCAAATCGGGTGGAAGTTCTGTTATGCGGGGCCATCGGGAAAGACCTGAAGCAGCTTTTGCAGTTGAGGGAGATCCGGGTGCATTCGTGTTTTTCCGGGCCCGTGACTGATGTGGTTTCCACGTTCGGCAAGAATGCCTTCCCTCCTTTGAAAGGACAAGAGTGTCCTTCCATCTTTTCCCGTCCCTCAGGATCGAAACAAGGGGACAAGGCTGGTCACGGTTCATTGGCCTCCAGAGACAGGCCTTTCCGCAGAGGAGGGTAGAACATAACGTAGTTCGACAACTTTCTTGGAGAGAGCAAGGGCAAGAGCAAGGCGCGGTCGCGTCAGGGAGTTAAAAAGAATCATGGCTGTTGCGCCAGGCCAGTCTCACAGGATGTAAAGGAGGATCCAGGGTGACTTGAATGAGTTCTGACCTTAATTCCGAGATTTGAAAAAGTGGGGAAAATCCATTCAACACTCAGATGAGGAGATGTCTATGAAGGATGCGCAATCGATCATCGTGCACACCCGAACGGTCACCTCGTTTCATAAGGAAGTGGGTGGCCCTGAAACGGGGAAAGACCGACCGGCGGAACTGGAGTCGCTGCTTAGAAGGAGTCCTCGGGGGTTTCGCTCGGAAGATCCCTTCTCAACCATCGTGGAGCAGAAGAAAAGGCGGGCGTACAACCTCTTTGAATCAAATTCTCAATTCATTATCGAAGCGGACGTGGCCGGGACCAGTCCGTCAGATTTGGATATCCAAGTATTTCCAAACCACATCGAGATCACTTCGGCTTCCACCCCGGATGACGCCAGCCGGGGTCACAGAACCCATTGCCATGAATTAAATCAAGGTGAAATTGAGAGTTGCATCCAACTGCCCCGACCCATTGATCCGGAAAAGGTCAGCGCTGAGTTTCACAATGGGATCCTACAAATCCGTGCGGAAATCGCCGGGGAGATGACAAAAGGGACCCGTTCATGACAACAGACATTCTATTTCAAGCGGAAAAAACGGGTTCATTGCATAAGTCAACGAAGGCGATTCACTCGGGTCATTTCAAATGTTCCGAGTTCGGTGAGGTTTCAGTCCCCATCTTTCAAAGCTCGACATTTTCCTTTCCCTCAGCAGAGGAAGGCGCTGCCCGGTTCTCGGGAACAAAACCGGGGTACATTTACACGCGCATGGGAAATCCGACGATCAACGCCCTCGAAGAAAACGTCTGCTCTCTCGAAAACGGATTCAAAGGACTGGCGACCGCCACTGGGATGGCGGCCATATCAACCGTATTTATGACCTTGGCTTCCATGGGCACGCATGTCGTCAGTACGGATAGCGTTTACGGCCAGACCCGTGTGCTGCTCGAAAAGATCCTCTCGCGCTTCGCCGTGGAATCCACGTTTGTCGACACCTCAAATCTGAATGACCTAGCCAGCGCAATTCACCCTAACACTCAAATCGTCTTTATCGAAACGCCGGCGAACCCCACTATGAAGATTACGGATCTTGAAGGAGCCGCCGAAATCGCCCGGCGGCAGGGCGCGATTTTAGTGGTGGATAACACCTTTGCCAGTCCTTATTTGCAGCGGCCTTTGGAGCACGGGGCGGACCTTGTGATCCACAGTCTGACGAAATTTATTAACGGTCACAGCGATGTGGTGGGAGGGATGATCATTGCAAGGGATGAAGATCTCTATAAGCGAATCAAATCCGTTCTCAACTTGACGGGCGGCACCATGGACCCGCATCAGGCCTGGCTTGTTTTGCGAGGCGTTCAGA
Source organism: Terriglobia bacterium (assembly GCA_049685715.1). GTDB lineage: Bacteria > Acidobacteriota > Terriglobia > JAIQFV01 > JAIQFV01 > JAIQFV01. Next base: position 6,282 of record JBAVHJ010000737.1, read on the forward strand.
CCCTGCCCCTGCGCGTGGAGCGGGCTCAGGAGAACGCCATGAAACTCGCTCATTTTCTCAGGGACCATCCCAAGGTCCGCTGGGTGAATTATCCGGGCTTGCCGGAGCATCCACAGCACGCCATCGCCCGCAAGCAGATGGATGGATTTGGAACCATGATCGCCTTGGGGGTAGCGGGTGGGCTTGAGGGAGGAAAGATCCTGATGAACCACGTCGGCTTATTCACCTTGGCGGTTTCCCTCGGCGGCGTGGAATCCCTAATCGAACATCCCGCCTCAATGACCCATGCCTCCATCACGAAGGAGGAACGCAAGAATGCCTGCATCGCCGACGAATTAGTGCGAATCTCGGTCGGATGCGAGGACTTTGAAGATATTAAGGATGATTTGGATCAAGCGTTGAATCGCATTTCTTGAGACGGCAACGGAAATGCTTTTCTTCTAATAGAGCGATGCCGAATCTCGAGGATCATGGGACTTCAAGGATGAGCGATTGCACTTTTTCGATGGAATTCATTGATGTGGCCTCGCATCGATTTCGCCTTCTCGCCGCACCCATGAGGTTGAAGATTCTGCGTTCGCTCAAGGGAGGCGAGAAAACGGTCGGGCAGATGGCGGCGGCATTGAACGCCAAGCAACCCAATATCAGCAAACATCTGAAGGTGCTCACCGATGCCGCCATTCTTGGAAAAAGATCTGAAGGGAGAAGCGTTCATTACTCCATCGCGGACACGGGGATTCAAGAACTCATTGACAGAGTCTTGGATTCCTCGGTACGAACGATGAAGGCACAAGCCAAGAAGCTGGGCTTGCGAGTCTCGGTCTCTCGAATAGAGGCACTCATGAATCGACCGGGCCCTTGAGCAGGTTATTGGAGGCGACTGGATCCACCGGGTCGGGTAGGGGGAGCCGCGTGCCGGGTTGACGGTCTCACCTTGAACCCCTTCCCCCTGTTCCCCGAGGCTCACCCGACAGCTCAATCCAAGAAGGAGTGGACCGATGATGAGGCTGAGAGGCAGTAAGTTAATCCTGGCCATGTTGGGGACGGTGGCGTTTCTGTTTTTTTTCTGTCTGTCCCTCGTTGCGGCGCCAGGGAAAATTCGGGTGGCTGTAACTGAAGCAGATATCGAAGCAATCGTCAAGGCGGTCGGGGGTGAGGAGATCGATACGTTCACTCTCTTCCAGGGCTGTATTCTCAGAAAAGACCTTAAGGTGGAACCGGCCGCGGGACGGCGGATAATGCAGGCCGACGCCATTGTCTGGACCGGCTTTTTTAATGAATCCGCTGCGATTTACAACGCAGTGAAGACCTGGGAAAAGGACCATGGGACTCCCTTAAGGCGCCCTCTGTGGATTGACGTTTCGCGGAATGCCCGAAGGATCAACGTGCCCACATCGAGTTGCTTTGAAGACTTCGACGTCTCATTTATGCATGGAGACCCCTTCTTCTGGCTCAACCCACACAACGGGGCGATCATCGCGAAAAACGTGGCCTCCGCGCTTTCCGAATTAAGGCCACAGGCCCGCAGCCGCTTCCGCGCAAATGCGGATTCGTTTGGCAAGGAAATGAATGACAAGATCATCGAGTGGCAAACGGCGCTGAAAACCTTGAGGGGTCTGCGCGTGTTCGCCACCCAGTGCGGCTGGCAGAATTTCTCACAGATTGGCGGGCTGACCTTCATCGCGTGCAAAGGAACCCCCGGCCAGCTCCTTTCGCCGATGGCCCTCGTCGACCAAGTCAATCGTACAAAAGTTCAGGTTATTATTATTGACCCCCACACGCCGCGGGAATATGAACGTGCTTTTCGCGAAAAAGCGAAAGCCAGGTTCATTGAGGTTCCCTCTTCGATCGAGCTGTTTCCCGCCGCCCGCACTTACACGGCGTTGTTTGACAACCTGATCAAGGCCCTTCTGGAGGCGTCCAAGAATTCGTCGTAAATTCCCCCGGATTAAATGGGGTGCTCCCTGCATCGCTTAGAACGCGATGTCTGCGTCGTCCCCCGTCTATTTGGATTGACAGCGGAATGATGCCAGCCAGAAGAGAACCCTCGCCGCTTGGAATAAAGTGAAAACTGTCGTAACCTTTTCGGGTTTCCGCTGTCTAATTGCACAGATACTCGTGTCTTTTTGGTTATTCCTGGATTTGGATCCTGGAAAATGACATGTCCTGAGAGGTGACTAGTGGACACTCTTTGGCAAGACATCAAGTTTGGACTCCGCTTGATGTGGAGGAGCCCGGGGTTTACCGCCGTAGCGGTGTTGACGCTCGCGCTGGGGATTGGGGTGAATACAGCGATGTTCAGCGTGGTCCATGGGGTGCTTCTTCAATCCTTGCCCTTTCAAAATCCGGATAAAATCGTGATGTTATGGATGCGATTCACTGGAATCGGAATCCCGAAGGACCGGAATGCAGTTTCAGTCCCGGAGTTTATGGATTTGCGGCAGCATTCCAAAGTCTTCTCCCACCTTGCTGCGATCAATACCGACAGCTTCAATGTTAGTGCGGGGGATCGACCTGAGCATGTCGATGGGGCTGCTGTATCGGCAAGCTTCTTTCCACTGTTGGGGGTGCAGCCCATCCTGGGGCGGGCCTTTGTGGCAGATGAGGAAACCCCTGGAAGGGACACTGTCGCCCTCATCAGTTACGGCTTGTGGCAGCGCAGGTTCGGGTCGGACCCGTCCCTTCCTGGTCGGACGATCAATGTGAATGGCCGGAGTTTTCAGATTATCGGTGTTCTGCCGAGGGGATTCACATTTCCCGAGGAGACCGACCTATGGACACCGCTCGCGTTCAGCCCGCAAGACCTCTCTGCGGATCAACGAGGAAGCCACTACTTGTCAGTCGTCGCGAGGATTCGCGACACTGTCTCCCCTGAAGCGGCCATGACGGACATGGAGGTTGTCTCGCAGCGTATCATCGAGGGCGCACCAAATTATCCGTACCAGCGCTTTGGCTTCCGGGTGATCATGAACCCGTTGCTGGAGGAGATGGTGGGAGATCTCCGGCCTGCCCTCCTTGTTTTGATGGGTGCGGTGGCGCTGGTGTTATTAATTGCCTGCACCAATGTGGCCAACCTTCTTCTAGCCAAGGCCTCCAGCCGTGAGCGGGAGATGGCGATCCGGACCGCATTGGGGGCGGGAAAAGGTCGATTGGTCCGGCAGCTCCTGGCTGAAAGCATCGTGCTTTCGCTGCTGGGGGCTGTGGCTGGACTGGTGCTGGCCGCCTGGTCTTTAAGGGTGCTGACGCGCCCGGCCGAAAGCGCATTGCCAAGGATCGCCCAAGTCCATTTGAATCTTCCGGTCCTTGGATTTACGATGGGAATTGCCCTGGTGACCGGGATTTTGTTCGGGCTGTGGCCCGCCCTCCAGGCCTCGTCGGCATTCACGCATGAGTCGCTAAAGGAAGGGGGGCGCAGCGGGACGGAGGGAAGAGGCCGTCATCGACTGCGGGGAACCTTGGTTGTGGCGGAAGTTACCCTCTCGCTGGTCTTGTTGGCCGGTGCAGGCCTGCTGATTCGGAGCTTTTGGCGGTTGGAGGATGTCGATCCCGGATTTCGGGCCCAGAACGTCCTGACCCTGCGCCTTTCACTCCCCGAGGCCCGTTATGGCGACCCCGTGAAAATTCGCAACTTCTATCGTGAGCTGGTCCGTCGTGTCCGCGAGTTACCGGGGATTCAAGCAGTCGGGGCG
>JBAVHJ010000738.1:0-3864 GCA_049685715.1 Terriglobia bacterium
GGTTCACGTGGCGGTGGCCGGGATCGACAAGATTGTTCCGGATTGGGAAAGCCTGACCGTCCTGCTGAAGTTATTGGCGCGCAGCGCCACCGGCCAGAAGATCACCACGTACACCTCGTTCATCACGGGGCCCCGGCGTTCCGCGGCGGAACAGGGCCCGCAGGAGTTCCATCTTGTCCTGCTGGACAACGGCCGCTCCCTTGCCTTGGGGGATCCGCTGACCCGGGAGACTCTGCTTTGCATCCGCTGTGGTGCGTGCCTCAACGTCTGTCCGGTGTACAACCATGTGGGCGGCCACGCCTATGGTTGGGTCTACTCGGGCCCCATCGGCTCTCTCCTGTCCCCGCAATTGCTGGGTTCGAAGATTGCCGGGGATCTGCCTTTTGCCTCCTCGTTGTGCGGGGCCTGCGGCGACATTTGTCCCGTGAAACTCCCTATTCCGCAAATTCTCTTGCATCTCCGTCGCCGCGTTTCGGAGGGGGATGAAATCGAGCCCGCTATTTCTTCACGCTTCGCTCGATGGGGGGCCCGGGTCGGCGCCATCGTGCTGACGCGGCCGTGGCTTTATCGCCTGACTTGTTCTCTGCTTAAGCTTGTCCAAGTTCCCTTTCGTCGCGACGGTTGGCTGCCAGCCCTTCCGCCGCCGCTCAACCGCTGGACGATGTCCCGGCCCTTGCCGGCGTTCAACGCGCGATTCCGCAGTTGGTGGTCGCAGCACCAGAGCACTTTAAAGAGAAGCTGACATGGGCGACAGTCGAGAAACGATCCTGGGCAATGTCCGCAGTGCGCTGGGGCGAGCGCCGGGAGCGCCTGTCTTAAGCCGCCCTCCGCTCGTAGCAGCTCGGGTGCCCGGGTCCCGGGACGCGGAGATTGATCGATTGTTGAGCGAGATCTCCGCACTCACTGGGGTGGCGCGGCGTGTCCCCGCCGGACAGATGGATTCGGCGCTTCTAGAACTGGTGCATTCCCAATCGGTTCGCAAAGCCACGCTGTGGAGTACCTCCCGGTTGGAGCAGTTGGGACTCGTCTCGCGCTTGGGCAGCTTGGGAGTTGAAATAGTGTCCTCGGATGCCGGGGCGGCGGCCCTGGCGGACGTCGACCTGGGCATCACGGAAGCAGACTTTGCGCTGCCGGAGACCGGGACTCTGGGTTTGTTTTCCTCCCCGGCGCAGCCGCGCCAGGTTTCGCTCGTGCCCCGCATCCACCTGGCGATTGTTCACCCCAGCGCCTTGCGGGCCGATCTGCATGAAGTTTTTGCGGAGGCCAAGCAGCGTCATTACCTGGTCTTTGTTACCGGCCCAAGCCGCACCGCAGACATCGAGTTGACCGTGACGATCGGAGTGCACGGACCGAAGGTATTGCACGCCTGGGTGGTGGAATGAGGAGAAGCAGCTAAAGCTTCTCTGCCGGAGTAATTGGTACATGCGAGATCGCATCACCTGGGACCTGAAGAAGTCAGAATGAACCCCGTTTTGTGATTGAATGTTGTGGCCCATGTTCCAAATCATCTTAATTGGCCTCATTCGATTCTTGGCTTGATCCCTACATTCAACTAGCTGGTTGTTCAACCGCTCCACCCAACGCCTCCCGGCTAGAGGCCCGGGAGAAACAAAACTGGAGGTTCGAGATGAATCTTGATTCGAGTACCAGGATGGGAGCAGGAAACCCTCTTCCGTCCGTACCACCTCTAGCAAGAGTTCCTGGTCCGGCGATGAGGCGGGCTGTCATCGTCGGAATCGGTGCGGGGAGGTGCTATGTACCATCAAAACTATAATCCCCTTGGCAGCGTGTTTCTTTCGACCCTCGTCGCTGCCGTCCCGATTGCCGTGCTGCTGTACTTCATCGCGCTGCACCCCCACCGTGACAAGCAGGGTGTAAGGCATCTGGGGATCAGTGCCCCGTACGCGGCGTTTTACGGTGTTTTGGCGGCGTTTCTGGTGTCGTGCATCGTGTTCCGAATGCCGCTCGGCTCAGCGATCTCAGCGTTTGTCCTGGGTACTTTGTCAGGATACCTGGGAATAATCTGGATCGTGCTGGCGGCGATGTTCCTTTACACCATGACCGTCATCACCGGGAAGTTCGAGATCGTGAAGGAGTCCATCATTCACATCTCCTTCGACCGCCGTCTTCAGGTCCTGTTGATCGCCTTCTCTTTCGGGGCCATCATCGAAGGGACCTCGGGCTTCGGGACCCCGGTGGCAATTGCCGGAGCCGTGATGGTGGGCTTGGGATTCTCGCCCTTCCAATCGGCCGTCTTGAACCTGCTGGCCAACACCGCGCCTGTGGCGTGGGGGGCTATTGGCACACCCATCGTGACGCTGGCGGCAGTGAGCGGCCTGGATCAATTGAAGTTGTCGACCATGGCGGGTCACCAACTCCCCTTCTGCTCCGTTCTGGTTCCCTTCTGGCTGGTTACAACCTTCGTGCTGATGGAAGGAGGAACATGGAAAGAGGCCTGGGAGGTGTGGCCCGGGACGCTGTGTTCGGGCCTTTCCTTCGCCGTGATGCAGTGGTTCGCCTCCTCGACCAGTGCGACACACCTCATGACCGACGTCGTCTCGGGCGTTTTTTCTGTCATCTGTACGGCGATCTTCCTGCGGTTCGTGTGGCACCCCAAGACGAGATTTTTGCTGAGGTCAGAGCGGGAGGCAGCGAAGAATAAAGCCAACGCGAAAGGTGCGGCGGCTCACGCGACCGACACCGAGTGGGAGTATCCGTACACCCTCGGCCAGACGGCGCATGCATGGACGCCCTGGGCGATCCTCATTATCTGTTGCGCTCTTTGGGGCTTTCCGGCCAATAAATCGCGTCTGGACAAACTCTTCGCCGGAACCACGATTAAAACGACTATCCTCGGTTCCAACTTTTCCGGCCCGCTTTCCGTGCCAGTATGGGAGATGCCGGACCTCCATAAGAAGGTGCAGCGCATGCCGCCCGTGGCCCCGCCCAACGCCCCTCCGGAGGCAGCCACATTCAGAATCAACTGGCTCTCTGCGGCAGGGACCGGGGTGTTCGTGGCAGCCCTCCTGTCGGGTTTGGTGCTGGGATTAAGCTCCAAGCAGTGGTGGGAGGCCACCGTCCGCACGCTGAAGCGCATGAAGATCCCTGTGTTGGTGATCGGGCAGGTTCTTGGGCTGGGATTCCTCACGCGGTATGCCGGCACGGACGCCGTCCTGGGTTTGGCATTCACAAGTGCGGGTGTTATGTACCCGTTCTTTGCTGCGTACCTTGGATGGCTCGGCGTGTTCCTGACCGGTTCGGACACGGCTTCGAACGCCCTTTTCGGCAGCCTGCAACGGATCACTGCCCAGCAACTGCATCTCAACGAGATCCTAATCGTGGCCACCAACTCGACCGGCGGTGTGATGGGTAAGATGATTGACGCGCAGTCGATCATGGTGGCCTGCGCGGCCTGCTACGACGATCCGTACGAGCGCTCGCATGCCCTCGGGCCCATCTTCCGGACGGTGTGGTGGCATTCGATCTCCGGGGCAGCGGTGATCGGGCTGATCGCTTTACTCCAGGCCTATGTTTTCACGGGCCTGATACCCAAGTAACCGATGGGAGGGGCAGCGCCGGGCTGCCCCTCCCCTTATCCTCTTCAATTCGGCTGGTCAGGGTGTAAAGTTCAAAGGGTACCTGTTCCTCCGCAGCATGGCGCTGACTGCTTGGGCAAGCATAAAAGTCGCTTCAAGGGCTTGAGTTTTCTCCCATATGGAGTTGGTGGTATGCTCCACCGCGGAGAGTACAGCTAAGGAAAGATTCAATCCGAATTCCAAAATCCTGGTTGTTCCGGTTTTGTCCCTAGTGCGCCTAGCGAGCTTCACATCACTTCGTCATGACCAGCCCTACACAGTCAACTCA
>JBAVHJ010000739.1:0-1869 GCA_049685715.1 Terriglobia bacterium
GTCCAAGGCATAGGACTTGTCAAACCCCAAGACCTTGATCGACAGATCATGAATGTAAGAAACCAGGGTATCCCAACGATCCCTGGGGAGGGCTGCTTCCAGCCGTCTTATGAGCTCCGGCTGAGCCTGATCCCTTTCAGCCCCGGGCCGGGACTTGGCCTCACGAGCCAATGCCGAAAACAATCGGGGCTCTTGACCCGAGCCAAATCGTTCCATGAACTTCGACCACTCGACAGGTAACACTCCCACCTGCGCCAGGTCCTCTTGCATCAATTGTCCCATGAGATCCATGGCATGTTCTGCGTGCATGGTTCCGAATCCTCCCACGGACCATTGACTCTCGCGTTTTTCTCCCACTGCTTCCGCCATGCCCACTCTCTTCCAGGGTCCCCAGTCTATACTTAAGGCGGGCAAGCCATGGCTCTTACGATAGTACGCAAGAGCATCCAGGAAACTGTTGGCTGCCGTGTAGTTACCCAGGCCGACTGGACCCAGGAAAGATGCTGCCGAGGAAAAGAGGACAAAGAAATCCAAAGGCAGGTCCTTGGTGTGCAGGTGCAAATTCCATCCGCCGCTGACCTTGGGGGCCAGCACCCGGGCAAACCGGTCCCATTCGTGGCGCACCAAGACCCGATCGTCGAAGATCCCTGCGGCGTGAATGATCCCGCATAAGGGTGGCATCGACGTGCGGATCATTGAAAGAATCCGGGCGACATCGGGCTCTTTTGACACGTCGGCCTGAGCGGTAACGACCCTTGCGCCAAGACTCTCTAAATCACGGACAACCTCCTGCGCTTCGCTGGTGGCGCTTCTCCGCGCCACAAGCACCAAGTTTCGCGCTCCTCTTTCAGTGAGCCAGCGAGCCAATTTGAGTCCCATTCCTCCGAGACCACCGGTAATCAGGTAGGTTGCGTCGGCAGGAAGTCTTATGGGGGCTCCGTGAGCGTGTTGGACTTGGCTGTGGCGCAGGCGTGCGACATATCGCCCCCGTCCCCGAAAGGCAATTTGATCCTCGCCGTCGGGTTCGCGGATTTCCGCCAAAATGCTCGTCGCCTCAAATCCCGGGTCGTTTCTGTCCAAATCCAACAACCCTCCCCAAAGTTCGGGATGCTCCATCGCAATGACACGACCTAAACCCCACAGGGGAGACTGCGCAACGGAAAGGGCTGACCCGCCGTCCTCGACGGGCTGCGCGGATTTCGTCACCAGCCATAGCCGCGTGGCATTCGGGAGTTTCACTGCGACCAGAGCCTGAAGTAAATAAAGGGCGCTCCGGCATCCTAGCGTTGAGGCGTCCTCCAACTCCTCGAGTGTCGTGTCCTCCGCCAGAGGTGCATCCAGACTGAACAAGTGGATCACGCCGCGCAAAGGAGGGTCATTCGTCTTGCGAACCTCCTCGAACAGTTGCTGGAAGTCCTCTAAGCGACCCGGATCGATGATCAGGCGGTCGCCACTGAATCTTTCAAACGTGCTGCCCTGGGACACAAGGATGCAGGGTTGGCCACGCGAGACAAATTCCTCGCTTAACTTTTGTCCAACACCGCCTCGATCGGCAAGGATCATCCATCGGCCGCGTTCATTTTCCACCCCAGAGGCGGAACTTCCCCGCAGCTCAGTCTGATCGGCCCGGGGACACCGTGCCATGACCACGGATTGATGGGTCAACATACCTTTGTCATCTGCCTGTTGTGGGATCGCGACATTATCTGTAAACCCGACCTCTTCAATCAAATCAAGCCACTGGCGGTGAGAAAGCAGTGGATGGGACGGCCGCAGCTTCGTATCGGAGAACCTCCACCATCCCTTCGTCAGCCCAAATGTGATATCCACCCAACGCTGCGGTCCGGTCCCTTCCATCAAGACCATGAG
>JBAVHJ010000740.1:0-3842 GCA_049685715.1 Terriglobia bacterium
ATCCAAATCAAGCGTGCTTTTTCAAAGTCTCTGCGAGATTGCTGCATATTCCCATGGAGGGACCATGTTGTCATCCAAGCCCAAGGCCCCGCCCTCCCACGGTTCTTATTGCAGATCGGGCTGGCCACCCGGTTTGGGAGGCAGCGAAGATGGAGGTGGTCCCTGTGGACCCATACCCGGACGCCGCATCATTCCCATTCGCCGCTGCATGCGCTCCTTCGCTAAACGCTCCCTCTGCGATTCACGCCACTCTCGAAGTTTGTTCAACTGGTCCGCGGTGAGCGTTTCCTTGAAGGTCAAGCGTGCGTCGATCTGATTCTTCATCAAGGAGGATCGCAATGCGGAAATCTCATCGATCTTCTGTTCGACCTGAGCGCGATCCACCTTGTCTGCATTCATCAGATGGGTCAACTCAATATGCTTGATTTTCAAGTCTGCCTTTCCTCGAATGGCATTCTTGGAAGAATTCAGGAAGGTTGTTTGCAGCTTCGCAAACTGCTCATTTGTGATCCCCAGTTTTGTACGCACGTCCGGGTTCTGCAGGATCCGGGCCAACCCGTGAGTTCGGTTGACCACGCGCCGGGGCCGGGCCGGAGCCGGGTCAGGTTGTGCCAGCAAAGTCGTCCCCATTCCCACCACAAAGACCATGCTCATCAGAATCAGTATTAAACGTCTCATAAGGGCTCCTCGTAGAATTTACTCAACGGGATAGACAGGCGGGCTAACAGAAAGTTTAATCAAGGAGTTAGAAAATACTGCTTTCCATATTGCCGGGTTCGAACGGCTAGGATAGAATCGCTCGTTTGCGACCGCAACCCTCGCGCTTGAATCCGATGGGTCGAGGATGGACTCGTCAGCCCCCGTCCGCGAAGTCGCGTAGAGAGAGATTGCTGTCGCCCGGGCGAGTTCGTTCTTCATGGCGGCTCTGTGGCATGGAGATCAGGAAGGTCCCAGTGGGCAAACGCGGAAAAAACCTCTGGCCCCTCGTGGCCTATGTGAACCGATATCGCCGCCGCATCATTCTGGGATTTCTCTGTGTGGTGGCTACAAATGCGGTGGCCATGGCGTTTCCCTGGGTCTTGGGGGCCGCCATCGATGACCTGACGCGGATGCTCACCCATGAAAAACTCATCCGGTACTCCTTGATCCTGATCGGGATATCCCTTGTCCAAGCGATCTTTCGATTTGCCATGCGGTGGGTCCTCATCGGGGTTTCTCGCGATATCGAATATGATTTGCGCAACGATCTGTTTTCCCATTTGCTCAAGCTCTCGGTGCGGTACTACCACCACAACCGCACAGGTGATTTGATGTCGAAAGCTACTAACGACATCGCTGCCGTTCGAATGCTGGTCGGTCCGGGTATTATGTACACCGCCAACACGGTTCTGGCGACGGTTCTGGCCCTTACGATCATGCTCAAGATTGATGCGCGCCTGACCCTCTTTGCTCTGATTCCGCTCCCTTTGGTCAGTGTGGCCATGCGCTACCTCGGTTCCAAGATCCACGACCGCTTTGAAAAGATCCAGGCCATGTTTTCCGACATTAGTGCTCGTGTCCAGGAAAACCTCTCGGGGATTCGCGTGGTCAAGTCCTTCAATCAGGAGGAATCCGAGATCGAGACTTTCAAACGGATGAACAAGGACTACATTGAAAAGAATATGAGTTTGATCCGGCTGTGGGGGACCTTTTATCCGTCTATGGAATTGCTCATCGGCCTCGCGTTTGTTGTGGTCCTGTGGTTTGGCGGGAGGCAGGTTATTGCAGGGAGAATAACGCTGGGTGCTTTTGTCAAGTTTAACACTTACCTGGGGATGCTGGTCTGGCCCATGATCGCCTTCGGCTGGGTAATCAACCTGGTGGAACGCGGCGCGGCCTCCATGGGTCGAATCAATGTGATTTTGGATTCAAGGCCCGACATTGCTGACGGGCCCGAGGTCCGGGAGGACGCCCCCTCAACCCTTGAAGGGGAGATCGAGTTTCGAAACCTTTCGTTTGCTTATAACGGTCATCCTGTTCTTCGGGAAATCAATCTGAAAATACAGCGCGGGCAGCGCGTGGCGATTGTGGGGCATACCGGTTCCGGCAAGTCGACCCTGGTCCATCTCATCCCGCGGCTCTATGAGGCCCCGCCGGGCACCCTTCTCATCGATGGACACGACATCCGCCAATACCCGCTTGCAGTATTGCGTTCCCAGATTGGATTTGTGCCGCAGGAGACGTTTTTATTTAGTGAAACCGTCGCCGAAAATATTGCGTTTGGGGTCTCCGCGGCCGACGAACAATCGATCGTCCACGCCGCCGAAGTCTCTCATCTCCTTCGGGACGTGAACCAGTTTCCCAAGCAGTTTCAAACCCTGGTGGGAGAACGCGGAATCACGCTCTCGGGAGGGCAAAAACAGAGGTCAGCAATCTCCCGCGCCGTGATCCGCAACCCCCGGATCCTGATCCTTGATGATGCCCTTTCGAGCGTGGATACAGAGACGGAAGAGCGAATTCTGCGACAGCTCGATGAGGTCATGCAGAATCGCACTTCTATCATTATTTCCCACCGGGTTTCGACAGTAAAAAACTCGGACAAGATCGTCGTCCTCAACGAGGGTCGCATCGTGGAGGAGGGAACCCACGACGAACTGGTCGCCCACGAGGGATATTACGCGGAGTTGTATCAGAAACAGTTGTTGGAGGACGAGCTGGAGAAGATCTGAAGTGCAGCGATCAACAACAGCTATCAGCCCTCAGCAGTCAAGTTTGAACGGAAATTTTTCATCGTTCGATTGAAGGTCTAACTATTTCTGGGTGCGATACTAGATCCGAAGGGTGGTTCGATGAAAATCGAGAGATCTGATCGCTGAAAGCTGATCGCTGAAAGCTGACCGCTGCTCGCTGATTGCTCATTTTCCAATGACCCAATTCCACGAAGAAGAAGCGCTCGGAAAGGCCTACGACCACCGTTTGATGGCGCGGCTGGTACGATACGTCCGCCCTTATTGGCTCATGGCAGCCACTGCACTACTGTGCATACTGGTGTTCGCCATACTACAAGCGGTCCAGCCCTATCTGACGAAAGTGGCCATTGACCGCTACATCCTCAAGCATAACTATGCCGGTCTGGGAAACATCGGCCTCCTCTTTGTTGCCGTACTGGCGGTCTCATTTGCCCTGGAGTTCCTCCAGACCTTTCTCACCCAATTGATGGGGCAGCGCATCATGTATGACATGCGCGTGGAGATCTTTACTCATTTACAGAGATTGCAGTTGAAATTCTTTGACAAGAATCCGGTCGGGCGGCTTATGACACGGGTCACGACCGATGTGGACGCGCTGAACGAGCTGTTCGCGGCGGGATTAGTGACCGTTTTCGGCGATCTCCTGACCCTGCTGGCCATCCTCTTGGTTATTCTGCGGTTGAACTGGCGCCTGGCGCTGGTGAGCTTTGCTGTCATTCCCTTCATCATCGTCACAACCGCCGTTTTCCGACGGAAAGCACGCGACTCGTACCGTGACGTCCGGGCGGCCGTGGCGCGAATCAGCGCCTTCCTGCAGGAACACATTTCCGGAATAAGCGTGATTCAACTTTTTAACCGTGAGGAGAAGAGCTTCCGGCAGTTCGAGGCCATCAATGAGCGCCATCGGAAAGCCAATTATGATTCCATCATGGCCTATGCGGTGTTCTTTCCCATGGTGGAAATACTGAGCGCCACGGCGATTGCGCTCATCCTGTGGTACGGGGGACATGAAGTCTTGAAGTCGCAATTGACCTTGGGGACCCTGGTGGCTTTTATCCAGTATTCACAGCGTTTTTTCCGTCCCATTCAGGACCTCAGTGAAAAGTACAATAT
>JBAVHJ010000741.1:0-7965 GCA_049685715.1 Terriglobia bacterium
GTATTCACGTTCAATACCGCTCTGTGGGATAGCCGCATGATCGACTCGCCAAGCTTGAGCGTCGCCCCCCGGAAGTCTGGCAAAATTTTTTGATCGGTCTCGTCTCCCCCCGGGGGTTGATGGCGTCATGCTCCCCTTCTGGAAGACCCCTCAGATTTTCTGGGGAGATGCCACGATGAGCGCGAAATCAGAGTCAATCGCGCGTGCGTCTTCGAGCGCGCCTTCAAAATAGAAAAGGATGTCGAGCCAAGCCCGGTCGTTTTCCTGACTTTCATCGAAATTGCCGACAATATCCTGCAGAAGGAAGTGCAGCAGGGTTCCTCCATAGGGTTTGAATTCAACAATGCGGAAGAATCGCTGGAGGAGCGGCAATATTTCAGCAGACCGAGCCGCTTCGGAGGGATCGTTTTCCTCAAACCAGGTAAGGGGATGGATCAGGTGACTCTCCTTTATATCAGAAGTGGGTTTTCCGTCTCGAATAACCCGGCGAAAATCCCGAGGCAAGACCTTCAACAAGTCATTAATCAATTTGATTTGAATCGGAGGAAGCTGAAACCGGGTCGGCCCAATATACTCATTCATGATGAAGAAGCCTGAGAGTTTGAGGGCTGCTCGCACCTCCTCAAAAAGTCCTTCCAGGTTGTGGACGTGATGAATGCTCATAGAGGCAAAAACGGAATCGTAGCCGCCCGCCTCAAGACGGAGATGATTCAGATCAGAGACGACGTAATTGACCCGATGGAGGAGCCCCTTGGTTTTTGCTGATTTCTTTGCATCCTCGATGGCGCCAGGCGACGCATCATAAGCATCAAACCGTTCAACGGCTCCTGCATCCAAGGCATGTCTCTCCAGTCCTCCGTCTCCGCTGCCCAGCGAAAGTGCACGCGCTACAGGAGGATGAAAGTATCTTTGGAGGATATAGCTGAACCAATCAAGTGACTCATCCCCCGTTGTCCTCAGGTTGATGTGTTTCTTCACATATTCGTGCTCCATCCAGGCAATGAAGGCCCTCTGGCGCAACTTTTCCGGAGATTGCGCCCACCACCGGGCCACCTTATCAAAGGCTGATCGGTTTTCATTCATTTCAGATACCTCCCTATGGACGCCTTACACGTACTTGGATCCATGTGGAGAGTCCAGCCCAGTTGGGGGGGGCTGGGGACGATGTCCGAAGGGTGTTCGTCGGGGATTTCGTCAAAATGACTCGTTGCGGGGTCTGCGGTCAAGTGAGCCCAGGGGAAAAAGGCTTCCTCTCTTCCCAACGGCCGGGCCGATTACCGCTTCAACTGATATGGTAAAATCCCCTTGAAAGCCGTCCCCGAGAAAAGATCTTGCGGAATCGCTTCTCGTGTCTTCCTTGGGTTCAGACTATGGCTTCAGCCCATGTGATGCCCGCAAGAGATTGACTCCCGGATTTTTCCCGTCATCTTTCGGGATGACAGTGATATTTATGCAAACTGCTATCCATCGCGTCCCGTTACCTCTTGGCCCCGTCAATTGAATATGACCTTCGAGTTGGATGACAGACAAAAGTATAACACGTCCACGGGACACTTTTATTTCTGGGCCGTTCTCTTATGGATTGTTTTTGTCTCGGCCGCTTTTGGAGTCTCCATAGGGTTGGTTTTGTTGCTGAAGCAAGCGGTGATCTTGTTTCTTGGACTCCCCATTATATTTGTGGTTTTCCGCCACCAAAGGGAGTGGGGGCGCGACAGATGGACGAACCTTTTGATTGCAAGCGGAGCCGGATTAGTTACGGCGTCGCTGTGGTACGGGCATCACTGGCGGGCAGTTGTGGCGAACATCGCGCTCATTCAGCGGGTGGCGGCGATTGAAGGCGATCCCATGCCCTGGACTTTCATCGGTGCGATTTACTATCCCTGGGTCATGAGTTGTATCCAGATCGGTTTTCCCCTGTTTATGTTGGCTATAGTTTCTGCTCTGGTATGGCTTTTCAAGATGAAGATCCGGCCGACCCGGGAGCAACATCTGGCCCGGGAAGTCATCGTGACCTGGATTGTCGGGAGTCTCCCCCTACTGACCTTCCTGGTTTTGAACAAGGACGCGCGGTACTCACTGCCTGTTCTCCCTGCGGTGGCTCTGCTGACTTGTAGCGTCATTTTTTGGGCGCGGAGACATCCCGCAAGAATTGCGTGGTGTATCCTTCTCGCACTCTGCGCCTTCCCCTATTACACCTTCGTGATGTTTGCCTGGCCGCCCCTCCATCGAGAGATTGGGTTTTATACCGGAAGCACGCACTGGTTGGTCTGGACCGACAACTATTATTTTGGGGCCGGACCCAAGCAGGAGGACTGGCATATCCCTGAGATTTTCGAGCGAATGCGCTTGCAATTGCCTCGGGCGACCGACCTGAACCCTATCCAAATCGCAGTGGTACCCTTTCTGCTCCGATTTAACGTCAATTCCTTGAAACTGGAGGCGCTTGAACGGAGGATTCCGATTCAAATCACCCAGATCTGGACTGATAAGGCCCTCTCCACCCTTGATGCCATGCTCGCCTTCGATTTTCTTTTTACTAAGACCGGAGATCTCGGCCTGCCCTTTGAAACGGATAACGCTCGGACAATCCAGGAGGTCCTTTTGCGTCATCCTGATAATTTTGTGCCTCTGGCCACGTACGAGATGCCGTATCGGTCCACGG
The DNA here is from genome assembly GCA_049685715.1 of Terriglobia bacterium. GTDB lineage: Bacteria > Acidobacteriota > Terriglobia > JAIQFV01 > JAIQFV01 > JAIQFV01. The sequence goes on from JBAVHJ010000741.1 coordinate 2,663, forward strand.
GAACTCTCTAACGCGTCGAGCGTCAAAAAGAACCGGCCGGAGATCACGAGACCGGTTGATGTGATCGACCTCCATGAAGCCGGCTGAGGAGTCGAACTGGTGCGAATCTGTTATGTCATCCATGTGTTTCCGCCTGAGAGCTGGGGAGGATCGGAGACCTATGTTTACAAACTCGCACAACAACTGGGCTCACGACACGACATCAGAGTTTTTACAAGGACCCACCGGTCGGATCAACCCGAATACACCCTCCTCCAGGACCGCGTCAACGGGCTTGAGGTCTTTCGGCTCAATAATAACTTCCGGGATGTGGATCGGTTCGAACGCATCTATTGGAATCCTAAAGTTGATGAAGTCTTTAAGAAATTCTTGGATGATTGGCGCCCCGATGTCATTCATGCGCACCATCTGACCTGCCTTTCGACGAATCTGGTAAACATAGCACATCAGAGAGCGATTCCATTCATCCTGACGATTCATGATTTTTGGATGATGTGCTTGAGAGGGCAGCGACTGCATCCCACCCTTCGGCTTTGTGAGGAAGTGATTCCAGAAGTGTGCGGTCAATGCGTTGAACCCTGGATGAAGGGGGCGCACGGAAGAGCGGTGGCCGACCACCTCGGAGGTGAAGCAGTTCAGCTGGGTTATCTCCAACGTGTGTGGAAGAAGTTTTACGAATGGCGAACCCGCCCTGATCCTACCCGGGAAATTCAAACTTTTCTCCGCCACAGTCAGAAGATTCTGGAGTCCATCGATCTTCTGATTGTGCCGTCCGCCTTCGTAAGGGACCAATTTCTGCGGTTTGGATGCGACCCGGGGAAAACGCTTTTTTTGGACAACGGGGTGGATCCGGGCTTTCTGCGGCTGGTGGATCGGAAGCCGTCCCACAAGCTTCGTTTTGGTTTTATCGGGACGATCATTCCTTCCAAAGGAGTGCATCTTCTGGTAGAAGCCTTTAAGCGCCTCCCAGCTGAAGAGGCCGAGCTGAAAATCTTTGGAGCTGCGGCGGCGTACGAGGGTTTTCCGGACTATTTCGAAAAACTAAGGCGACAGGCGGCGGGGGCGCCTATTGAGTTCAAAGGCAGCTTTCCAAATGAAGACGTCGGAAAAGTGCTTTCGGAGATCGATGTCCTCGTCGTGCCGTCGATCTGGTATGAGAATGCTCCTCTTACCATTCGTGAGGCGCTCTTGGCCCACGTTCCGGTCATTACGGCAAATCGGGGCGGAATGGCGGAATCAGTTCAGGACGGAGTCAATGGTCTGCATTTCGAGCTGGGGGATGCCGAGAGCCTGGCACGAGCCCTCCGCCGATTGATCGAGGATCCCGCGCTCCTCGAAAAATTGCGTCAGGCCGGGACTCCTGTTAAGACGATTTCCGACAATAGTCAGGAACTCGAACAGATTTATGAAAAACTTTGCAGGGCGCGATGAAGACACCCGGCCCCAACGCCAGCGGTGCGACGGCCAGCCCCTGAAATCAAACGCCAGTTCTTCAGGGAAGGAAAGATGGGAACCTTCGCAAACCTGCCTGACACTGCTCGCCGGCCCCGCTGGCTGTGGGGCTCTGCATATCTCATTGTCCTGCTCCACGCCCTCGCCTTCGGCAGTCTCATCGTCAGACATCGAGCTCTTCCTTATTTCGACGAAGCAGCTTACATCTCCAAAGTGTACAGGATCGATAATGCTATCCATCATGCGAAATCGATCTCTGCTCTGATCAACCCCAGGACATACATTTCCTTGGAACCCTGTCAGGACCCGCCTTTCATGATGTTTTTGGCCGCAGTCATTCTGGGGGGAAAGGCCCACCCGACCTCCATTGCACTCTTGTGGCTGGGAATCCGGCTTCTCGCGCTAATTCTGGCTATACATCTCTTGGCCGGGCTCATGAAAAACTGCCGTTTTGTACCGGCGGCCTTGCTCGTCATTTTGGGAGGGTTGCCCGCTCTCTTGCTTCAGCCGGGCATGTACATGATGGACGTTAATTTTGAGTTTTTCGGACTATTGACCTTCTCCCTTGTTTTATGGGACCACCGTCGCCACACGGTTTGGACGGCCACGGCGAGTGCCCTGAGTACCATTGTCCTCATCCTGATTAAACCCACGGCACTGGCGTTCGTATTCCCGATGTATTGTGTCTTGGGGGCTTATATTGGAGCGTTGTTCGTTCGCTCGATCATTCCCAGGGAAAGAGCTGATCCAGATGCTCCCCACGAAAAAACATATGAGAGCATTCTTGAGTATCTGGGTTGGGTCGTGCCTTATGTCCTTCTAGGGTTTATTTTCTTGTGGCTTTGGAAATCACCTTACGGAGCAGCCGTGGTTCGGGAGTTTCAAGTGGGAACTCGAGGGTATTGGCGATGGAATCTCAGCTTCGATCAACTTTTCTATTGGTCCCGGATTGCCTTTCCGCCCTGGCTATTGGCGCTGGTCCTGGTGAAAGGTGTGGTGAGCAGAGGGCAATCGGTTCGTACCTGGATTGCGGCTTATGGCATTACAGCTCTGGCCTGGTGGCTCTTTTTTAATTTTCGGCTGACTTATTCGGTGGAGGCTAGAGTTGTCTTTGCCATCAGCCCAATCATCGTAGCAACTGCGTTAATCATCCTGTGCCGGGAGAAATCGTGGACGATTGCCGTGACGAGCTTGGCTGGCATCTTCTTCATCTTAAGCGTAGGGCGAGCAGTCGGTCTTTTTGAGTTGCCTCGAGTTGAGCGCTTTGCGTCCTGGGTGGCTCCGCTGCCGTATCGGCAGACCCCCGTGAAAGGGGAAGTGGGTTTGCTTCAGTTCGCCAAGGATATGAAAGGTGTCCTCGATCAGGAAGCCACGGGGCCCTCCGGAAGGGAAGTCATGGTAGTCGTCCAGGATGACTTTGTCGATCCCATGGGGCTTGAACTTGCCTTGCGCTATGTCAACAATGATTCATGGTTTAATGCTCGTATCCTGGGAGCGCCCTATGCCAGTTTTGATTTTGATCTGATGGAAGTTCTCAAAGTGAAGTGGTTTGTCACCAAGGAGAAGAGGAAGACCATTCATTTGCCCGAAGATATCTTTACATCGCTGTATGCCCTCGATTCCTTAATTACTGATTCACGAAGTCCGATTCATTCCTTCTTCGATAAAAAACTCCGGGATCCAATCAAGCAGCCGGATCTGCTGGATACGGTTACCCTATGGCACTTGAGAGAAGATCCTCCTCTGCGGACGGTCGTGGACGCCATGCTATGGGTCAAGTCGCAATTCCAAAATACCCCGGGCGCTTCCGCTCACCAGCAGCGAATCGAACGACTGAGCCGTGCCGTTGCCCAGGGGACTTCCGTTGACATCATTGATCGCGCTACCGCTGAAACCTTTATCCGATCAAGCGACGCCACACTACGCAATATCCGGTTTGGCGATCAGTTCCTCCTGCTCGGAGTTGTTCTGAAACGTGATGAAGATGGTTTGACGATCAAACTGGTCTGGGAAGCCTTACAAGATGAGAATCTCGACTATGTTAACTTTGTCCACCTCCTGAGCAGCGCAGGGAGGATTGTCGGCCAGGCGGATTACCCCCAGGATTTCCTTCAAGGAGAGATCAAAAAGGGCGCGCTCTGGCGCGATGCGATTCATCTCTCAATCGAGCAATTGGCAGGTGCGCATCGTATCGGACTGGGAATATATCATCCTTCCAATCCTCCGCTCGCCATCGACCATGGAGTCACCGACATGGCGGGGCATCGGCTCATTATTCCAATCTACAAATAGAGAATCCGCGCATTGACAGGGCGCTCCGGGATACCGATAATGGCCTCTCCTTTCTGATCGACCGTGATCATCCTGCATGCGTCTTCCAGCCCGGAATCGCAATTCCATTCGGGCACTTTTCGGAAGTATCTGAAATAACGTTGGGCGGACACCTGTTTCCAGAGTAAGTCAGGCGACTGGGCCCGGATCGTTAAGGATGCGTTTATGTTGGGAGATAATCTGCGCCGTTGGTTGACCCAGCGGTTCTGGCGAACACGCTATGCGGACTTTGACTTTTTCACGGCGGAAGTCAGTTGGTTCCATCAGCCATTCGTTCGCTCCAAGTACATCAACATGCTTGTGTCCGGAGAGCCCGAACAAGACTGGCTTGCCTGGTTGCAACAGAAATACTACCCCCGGCCGGCAGCCCGCGCCCTCAGTCTTGGTTGTGGCACTGGAGAAACGGAGCGACGGGCTGTGGAGAACGATCTGTGCCTCCAGCTCGACGGATACGATCTTTCTCCCGATGCCATCGCCCAGGCACGCAGCGATGCCGAGCGTGCGGGAGTCGGCGGGCAGCTACATTTTTCCCGTTCCGATCTCAATGCCTTGACGCTTCCCGCCTCTGCCTATGATCTGATTCTTTGCCCGATGTCGCTTCATCATGTGCAGAATCTCGAAGGGTTGTTCTCCCAGGCTCGATCGACCTTGCGCCCGGGGGGCCTATTGGTGCTCAATGAATATGTAGGGCCGGATCGGTTCCAATGGAGCGAGAAGCAGCTGCGGTATGCGAACATAATGCTGCGCAAGTTGCCGCAACGCTATCGCCGGAATCTGGCTCCCCGCCGGTGGCGCCGGTGGATCGAGCCGTACCGGAAGCATGTCCGCCGACGCTGGCAATGGCGACTTAAAATGGAAGATCCCTCGGAAGCGATCCGCTCTTCAGAAATCGTGCCGGCGCTCGAGCAGGAATTCGAGATCGTGGAGCGGCGAGACTACGGGGGGACTCTACTTTGCCCTGTTCTCGACCGGATTGCGGGGAACTTCACGGAGAACGAGGTGGATCGGGAATTGCTGCTGGAAGCCTTCGCGTATGAACAGGAATTGATCCGACAAGGTGAGCTTTCGAGCGACTACACCGTAATCGTCGCCCGCCCAAGGGGATAGGAAAACGGTAACATTCCACGCCAAGGCGCTTGGGACATCAGATTTCCGAAGACCCATCAGATGAGAAGAAAGAAATCCCAGCCCCGGACAAGCGCACCTGTCGTAAGCCATGGGGCGAATTCTGAGTGTCGTTTCCTGTCGGCCGGCGGGAGGAGTCACTCGACCAGGATCTCTCCCCAGTGTCTCGGTGAAGGTCGCCTGAAAGTGGTTTGGTTTATTCCGGGAACGAGTGCGGAAAAAGAGAAGTTTCATTCACAAGATCCTTGTATGTTTGGGTACTTGCATTGACACCCGTCTGTCTCGCCGTGATAATAGGTATCGAGTTCAGTTGGGCTTGGAATCCTCAGTTTCCGGCGTGCCGATTCGAAGTTGAATCCTTAAATAGATCCATCAAAAGGGAAGTGTGAAATGAG
>JBAVHJ010000742.1:0-2108 GCA_049685715.1 Terriglobia bacterium
TTGCGATGGTGAACGGCCATGGTTTGCCTGTACTGGCAGGGGCAGACAATCTTTGACTCTTAGCATCGAGGCTGCCGCTCTGTGGGCCGCTCGAAAGCAGCAGGACCTTGTGGCCACTAACGGGAGGGGCAACCATCGTACCTGAGGCGGAGTCAACCTCTAGAAGATTAGGGAGCGTATCCTGGGCCACAAATTCACAAGAGCCACTAATTTCAGAATTACCCTTCTTTCAACAAAAGGTTCTCTATTGCAACTCTTTGAATCGCGAATGATTTGACTGACGGTGGGTCAACTGAGGGAAAATGGTTGAGACAACATCTGCTGTGTGCAGTGTAGAGCAGGTTCACGTATTCGTAAGCCGTTAACTGGAGGGACAAATGATTCGTTGGTTTAATGAAGTCACTGCACAGGCGGGGAAAGGTGAGAGGGCTGCTGTGCGCGCACTCCAGGCATGGCAGTATCTAATTGGAAAGGCCGCCAACCGCCAAATCTCGCAGTATGAGGAGCTACGGCTTCTGATGGGTTATCCCACAAGTAACCCCTTGAGATCGGTACTTGGGAACATTATGTTCTACTGCGAACAGAATAACCTTCCGCCTCTTACCCTTCTTGTAGTGAATGAGTCCGGTGTGCCTGGGCAAGGCTTTACTGCGGAGAAATCGGACGACTATCACAAACGAAGAGAGGACGTCTTCAATTTCCCATGGTTTAAGGTCATTCCACCAACTATCGAAGAGTTAAGCGTAGCAAGGAAAACGGCAAGACATCGGTTACGACCGGCCAACAATGGGGACCCCGCTGTCGGGTGATCCGTTTGGTGTCGTAAATTCGGGACGACGCCGAATTGCCCTTTATACTCATATGATGCCATGGGGGTAGAGCAATATGCGGTTCAGACACAGCGCGGGCTTTGGAAAACGCATCGAGTATTGGATTATCGGGAGGATACTCAAGGAAGGCATGGATGTATACGTTCCACTTGTTGACGATCACACCGTCGACGCAATCATCATGCTCCCCAAGGGGACGACCGCCCTTCTCCAGATCAAAGCGCGTTCGAAAGACATCATAGAAGGAAACGGAGCTCTATTTTCAGTCGTCCGGCATAAACATCGTCGAAATTACTGGTTCATTTTCTACTCTGAGCGTCTAGATAAGACGTGGATAATGACATCCAAAGAATTCCTCCAGATGTCAAATCAAAACAAGACGGGGAAGTATCGTGGCCTTCGTAGTATTTGGTTCAATGGGAAGCGTCGGAACCGCCTAATTGGCAGGAGCGAAGAGTATGTTAAGCCCAGATTCGAGAAATACCTCGCTACCGACTTTCGCAGGATTCGAGAGTCTGAATAAAGAGACACAGTCAGTAATACCGTCCTTGGAAACAGTGAGGACAGTTCCTCGTTTCGAATGTCGAATACGGCGGGGATTCCTTTTGACGCCTCCGCAAGATAGCACAGCTTAATATTGAGTTCAGTCGGTGGGCGGCAAATACGTCGACACGCGCTGACTCTTGAAGGGGTGGATAAATGTTGTGGGTATACAAGTGCAGTTTTCGAAACCCTTCGGACCGTAGGGTGTACGGCGACTGGAAGGATTTCTTTGCAACAAACGGGCCAGGACAGTGGGGCTCAACGGAATTCATACCCGCCCTAGCTCAAGCGAAACCAGGTGACACGATTCTTGCTTATCAGACGGATCGCAACGAACTTGTCGGGCTTGCCCGGGTAACGCGCTTGAGATCACGGGGGAAGTTCCATGATTTGATCCTTAAGCCCTGGAGGCAGATTGGAGTCAAGGTTCGGTCGTTGAAGGTAGTTGATCCACGGCTTGCAAGAATTCCTGCATTTTTTCAGGTTGGTCCAATCAAGACTCTTTACGCGATCGACGTGGCTGACGCCCAGAGAGTGCTTCGCGCAGCTGGCGTTCATCTTCGCCTGCAGCGAGATAAAGCTAGAGCCGAGGTAGCGTCAGCCCTGAAAGGTGCTGGATTCGGCAATTCCACAGACAACCGAAAGGTTGAAATGGCTGCTATGCGCCATACCATCCGTAATTTCAAGAAAAATGGCTGGGAGGTGGAGGATGTGAGCAGCCGGAAGCTTGGATAT
>JBAVHJ010000743.1:0-14897 GCA_049685715.1 Terriglobia bacterium
GGAACGAAGTCCAACTGTCTGAAGTGAAGCTTCGACCTGTCCTTGCCCCCCAGAAGACGAAGGCTGTACGACCAGGTTCCAATAGGCATCATCCAGATTTTGCGAAATCCTGAGCCGGGGTTGAATAGCAATCACCTCATCCCCATCGGGGAATACCTTGATTCGCTTGAGCCGACTGCTGGCATTCACAGACGCCTGCCAGGCCTGATTTTCTTCGATTGTGAATTGACTCCTGTGAAGGATGAGCGTCCGCACACCGATGGCCTCGAAGGTATTGAAGGCCTCATCGGCAGGAAGACGCCGGGCAGTGTCCACTAAATCATAAAAGGGAGGTGGAAAATAGCCGCTGTATCCTATGACGATGGGTTTAAAATGATAGGCGCTGAGGTAGGTATAGATACGGGCCGTAGGTTCACCACCATCCTCTCGAAAAACCACCGGAAGCTCCAAGACCCCGCCAGGCTCCTGGTAGGCCTTCAAGAAATGATAGACGGGTGGAATCTGGATCCCCGAAACCTCCGAGAGCAGAGGAATGGGAATGGACAGGAATTCCAAGCCCATCAAGAGCACGGTCAGGGAACAAAGGGCGGGCTTTAGGAGTCTTCCCCCGTGCCACTTCCATTTGGAGTTTACCCATTCATACAAACGTAACCACCCATAAGCCGCGAGAACAGTCATCGACACAAGTAAAATTAGCCCTGCCCGGGCTGGTACCCGAAGCATCGAGAAGCCCGGGAGTGGATCAATAAGCCACTTGTAGGGGAGGGGGAATTTCGTCACCTTTCCTGACACCTGTAAGACAGGTCCCAGGGCCAAAATGTAACAACCCACCGACACGGCCGAAAAAATCCTTACGTGACGTTCGCTGCGTGAGCCCCATGCCATAAGAACCATCAGAACGGGAAGGAATCCCGTGAAAAAAAAGCGTTCAAAGGGTGGAACACTGAAAGGATGAAGCAGCTTTCCGTAAATCAGATTCGATGGAAAGATGGCAAACAGGTTGCTCCACAAGTCCGACGAAAAGTAGATTTTCAGCGATTCTGGAGGAATAAAACTCCATTCACGATGGAGGGCATAGTAATGCCTGAGGAAAGGGGTTAAAGCAATAATTGCCAGGGCAAGCGCCGCGAGGCCTTGCAAAAAAACTCGCCCTACCCATGGGGAGGGAGTCAGGGCGAGTTCGGGGACTTCGGAAGCTGCATTTTTTTTCCTCGCGAGGAGGGTGTGGAATATGAGATAGATCAGGAGAACCGGGATGAGATAGAGTGCCACATACACCGTGGTCAAGTACTGCAACACAAAAAGAGCTGCGGTGATCACGGCGTCCCGCCATCGGAATTTTCGAAGCCAACGATCAAAGAAAAGGAAAATCAAAGGCAGCCACATCAGACTGAGCAGTTGCACGTGGTGCAAATGACTGAGACGAATGGGCGTAAACCCAAAAATGAACCCCGCCAGCCATGCCGCTTCTAAATGGCGCGTGAGATAGTACACGAGACACAGCATCGAAATTGCTGACAGAGGAAAAATAAGAATTAGCGTAGAATTATAGGCGACAAGCGGATTATGCGTCAAAGCTAGGATCGGGGCAAAGATCACCAGGTCGGGGAGCATCAACTCAGAGAGGGCCAGCGAATTGGCTTCGGGGAAGAAAATGTTTCCGTCAAAAAAATGGGTGGACCCTGGGGTCAGTGCGTGCGTCTCCCAGCTTAAGATCCAGATATTGAGGTAGGAATCCCCTTTCTCGAAGATCCGATCCCCGAGGTGGAATGGCAGGGGATAAAGAAAAACAAGAGTGGCGACAAGATAAATAAGGAAGGCCAGGACAAGATGGCGTGCGCGCATGAAGCCTTGATGGTGGTGGTTTAAGAGAGATCCGGTCTAAATGAAAAGGCGGCGTAGCATAGCACCTGCAATTTCGCGCAGTCAATCCGCAGATTCCATCCACAGATAACGCAGATTAAGCAGATGGCGCAGGTGATTTCGTTGAGGTATCAAGGGTGCATCAATAGAAGGGTAAAGGCGACTCGGCCAATGCTGCCTTTACTTTTTCTGTGAAATCCGTGAAATCTGTGGATGTCCCCAACAAAAATAGATCGAAAGGGTTAGACTTTTTCCCCTCCCAATGTCGTCTTCGAAAGTGAAGGATGTAATGCCCATCGAGGTCTCGACTGACACGGAACTGGTTCGACGGGCCGCGAAGGGTGACGTTACGGCCTTCAACGCACTGGTCAGAAAATGGGAAAAGCCACTTTACAACTTTGCGTTGCGCTTGACGGGACATCGGGAGGATGCCCTCGATCTGGCACAGGACGCGTTCCTCAAGGCTTACAGCCAGTTGCGCCAGCTTCAGGCAGCCGACAAGTTTTCCCGGTGGCTCTTCAAGATCGTCCTGAATCTATTTTACAGCGGGAAGCGTGGGTCGCACGAGGGGCAGACGATCTCTTTGGACGAAGAGGTGGGGGACGGCCTCAACCTGCTCGACGTGATCTCTCTCGGAGAGGCGAAGAACCGCGGCCATTCCGATGCCCTCTTGTTCGAGCGGGAGCGGGCACGCCTCGTCCGCCGCGCCATAGCCCAATTGGGTCCCGACCAGCGGGCTGCCATCATTCTGAAGATCTATTACGGCATGAAGTTTGAGGAAATCGCTGAAGTGGTCGATTGTCCGGTGAGCACAGTGAAGTCGAGACTCTATGCCGCCATGGAAAATTTGCAGGAAGCCTTGAAGGATTGGATTAAATGAAAATTGGGGTGGGAGGGTCTGAAAGCAGCGGCAAGGCCTTGGCCCATTCTCAGCCCCCATCGTCTGGAGAAAAATGTTATGAATTGCCAGGATTTTAAAAAACAGATTATGGATTTAGCGCTGGATGAGTTGTCCTTTGAATCCCGCCCTTCACTGGAGCAGCACGCCGCTCAGTGTGCGGCCTGTGGCGCCCAGCTCAGCCGGCTCGTTACCGTGGGGAATGTGTTGAAGAACGGATGGCGCGATGAGGAAGTTCCTGTCCCCCTGGTGTTCACGCCCGCCGCTTCGCCATCCTCATCGCGGTTTTGGAATTGGCTGCTGGTTGCGCCCCGATGGGCGAACGCCTGCATGGCCACGGGGGCTGCCCTGGTTTTCCTGTTCGCGATCTTCTCCCTGGCGCGGGTGGAATTTCGCTACGATCACGGACAGTTTGCCCTGGTGTTTGGTCAGTCCCAGGTCATCAGTCCATCCTTGAACACCCCATCCGGCCCTTCCTTGAACGCATCTCTCGATACGCCGGAGGTTGAAAAAATCATTGCTGCGAAGTACGCCTCGCTGAGTGGCCAGGATCGGGAGCGTTATGGGGCGATGCTTGAGCAACTGTCCCAGCAGGTTCAAACCCAGCGCCAGGCAGATTTGCAGAAGATCGGGTTGGCCTTCGACCAGGTGAAGACGGTCGTGTGGAAGGATATGCAGCGCAACAATGCCATCGTTCAATATGCCGCTCAGCGCATCGCCACAAACACGAAGAACTGAGACGTCCAAGGTCGAACGCAGCTTGGGAGGCACTCCTTCTGTTTTCAGCTTGATACGCGTCGGAACAAGGACAATTCATATGAAAAGAAACATATTAGTTGGGATCTGCATTGCCCTCCTAGCAGTCTTGCTGGGCACAACCGTTCTCGTAAGTAAGCCGGGACAAGATCTCGCGGCGGTCAAACAGAACATTGAAGTGTTCGAGGGGATCCTTTCGACCGTTCTTCAACAGAGTTTTACGGACCCGTTTGCCGTGTTGGAGAAACCCAAGGGGGCCTACCTGGATGGCTTCGGAGCAGTTTTTTCTTTCGAGATTGACATCGCCACGGTAAAGCGCCCGAATCTGTTCTCACAGGCCCGGGCGACTCCGGAAGAGGAAAAGAAGGTCTTCAACGAGCGCTTTCCGAGGTTGAAGGATGTGATGCAAAAGACGCTGGCGGAACATGGCGACTCCATGAATTCGATCGGGCCGGAAGAACAGATTGCCGTAGTGGCCCAACTCTTCAATTCCGGCTTCCTTTCGCGACCCATGGAACTGAAAACAGTCATTGTCCGGACCACGAAGAAAAACATCCTTGATTTCAAGGCCGGACGCCTGAGTCTTGACGATTTGAAGAAGAGGATGGAAGTGTCGCAATACTGAAAAATCAATGTCTACCGCTGAGACGCGGATGACACTGCGCCTTTGCGTCTCGGCGGTAAAGGGTTTTCTCCCGGGCGAATTCCTCGAAGGGAATTCAAGGCGCCGCGCCCCGAAGCCTCACCGTGGCCTCGGGGCGCGGCTTTGTGTACCGCGAAAAACTTCTGAAGAACAGACATGACTCCCACGAAAAAACTCCTCGGCGAGATCCTCAAGGAACGTCACCACATTACGGACGAAGATCTCAACCGGGGGCTGCAACTCCAGGCAGAGCGGGGCGAAAAGATCGGCCGGCTGCTGGTGGAATTGGGTTTGGTCTCCGAGAGGGACGTGCTGGAGGCCCTGCATGAGCAGACGGGGATTCCTCTGCTGGTCGCCCACCAAATCCCCGAGGTGCCGCTGGACCTGGAGAATTTTTCACCACGCTTCATGAGGCAGACGCACTGTCTCCCAGTTGCTTTTCATGAAAACGAACTTACCGTGGCGATGGCCGACCCCTTGGACCATGCCACCCTCGAGTCCATCCAGCTCTTCACGGGATACCGGCTGAAGCCAGTGCTTGCGCCGGAGGCCGAAATCCTGGATTCCATCGAGAAACTTTACGGGGCCGGCACCAACACCATGGGACGGCTCATCGAGAACATGGAAGGCGAACTGGGGGGAGCGGCGGAGGAGCAGGAAAGCATTGAGCATCTCAAAGACATGGCCTCCGAAGTTCCGGTGATTCGCTTCGTGAACCTGCTCATCTCCCGGGGCGTGGAACAGCGGGCCAGCGACATCCACATCGAACCTTTTGAAAAAGACCTGAAGGTGCGATATCGAATCGACGGCATTTTGTACAACGTGGAAACTCCTCCCAAGGCGCTGAAGGCCGCGATCATTTCTCGCGTCAAGCTGATGGCCAAGTTGAATATTGCCGAACGCCGCCTGCCCCAGGACGGCCGCATTAAGCTCCGGGTGCTCGGCAAGGAGATCGATTTGCGCGTCTCCACGCTGCCGACCATGTATGGCGAGTCCGTGGTAATGCGCATCCTGGACAAGTCGGATTCTTCGAAAATCAATCTCCGGGCCCTGGGGTTTCCCGAACGGGAGCTTCAACTGGTGGAGGATATCACCTCGCGCCCGCACGGAATTTTCCTGGTCACGGGGCCGACCGGCAGCGGAAAAACGACCACCCTCTATTCCGCATTGCTCCGCATCAACCAGCCCGACAAGAAGATCATCACCATCGAAGACCCGGTGGAATACCAGATGGACGGCGTGAACCAGATCCAGGTAAATCCTCAAATCGGTTTGACCTTTGCCAGCGGCCTTCGCTCCATAGTCCGGCAGGACCCCGATGTCATCATGATCGGAGAAATCCGCGACCTGGAAACGGCCGAAATCGCCATCCGCTCCTCGCTCACCGGGCACCTCGTGTTTTCCACGCTGCACACCAACGATGCTCCCTCTTCGATCACGCGGCTCCTCGACATGGGAGTGGAAGACTACCTCCTGGCTTCTTCGCTGCTTGGCGTTCTAGCACAGCGGCTGGTACGCGTGATATGCCGCCACTGCAAGAAGCCCTATCCGATCGACGCGAAGGTTCTGCATGCCCATGGATTCAACGGCACCACCTCCGGTGAAGTGACCCTGTACCGCGGCGAAGGCTGCGAATCTTGCGGTTATACGGGATATGAAGGCCGTGTCGGCATTTTTGAGTTGATGCTCATCGATGACGCTGTCCGGCGGCTGATCGTGACCAAGGAGGACGCCAACGTCATTGCTGCCAAGGCGCGGGAACTGGGCATGGTGACCCTGCGCGAGGATGGCTGGCAGAAAACGTTGCACGGAATTACGACTTTAGATGAGGTTCTCAGAGTCACCAAGGAGATTTGAGCTGAAAAATCCAAATTCCAAAATCCAAAGTCCAAATAAAATCCAAGTTCCAAATGCCAGAATCCAAACAAGGACTATTTTCCAAGCTCCCGACATCAATCTAATTCTAAATTTCAAGTCCATGTCACATCACAACTCTCCACCGACAATAATCGAAAACCAGCGCTTATCCCTCAAGACCCATTCTTTCAGTATGGGCATGAAGACTGAATCCTTTTTGAGGGTCTCCTCCGCCTTTGGGATTTGATCTTTGCTTGGAATTTGGTCTTTGGAATTTGGATTTTATTTGGATTTTGGACTTTGGCATTTGGAATTTGCTTCTTAACACCTATGGAATTCTTTTACAAAGCCACCACCTTTGACGGTAAGCTGCTGGAGGGATCGCTGGAGGCGGAGAGCGAAAAGGCCGTGAGCTTCCGGCTGCAGCAGATGGGGTATCTTCCCATCCAGATCGGGACTGCGGCCCAGGGGAAACCCGTTTCGATCTCCCTGCCCTTCGGGCGGACTCGTCGCGTGCGCAACAAGGACCTGCTCCTTTTCACACAGGAGCTGACGACCCTGTTGAAAGCCGGTTCGCCACTCGACCGCAACCTCAGTCTCCTTGTGGATCTGACCGAAAATCCGGCTTTAAAGTCTGTGACTCAACAGTTGCTCAAGGAAATCAAAGCGGGGAAATCCTTCTCCGAGGCGCTGGCCGAGCACCCCAAGGTTTTTACGAAACTCTACGTGAACATGGTTCGGGCCGGCGAGGTGGGCGGCTTTTTGAACGAAGTGTGCGAGCGGCTGTCGGAGTTCCTGGGGGCCAGCGAAGCCTTGCGTACCACCCTCATCAACGCCATGATCTATCCGGCGTTGCTGACAGGCGTGGGCATTACCTCGATTGTTATTCTGATGACTTTTGTCATCCCCAAGTTCACCCAGATTTTTTCCGACATGGGGCGCGCGTTGCCTCTGGCCACCGTGATCCTTATGGATGTGAGTTACGCGACTACGCATTATGGATGGCTGATCCTGCTGGGACTGGCGGCGTTCTTTTTTTTGTGGCGGCGAATCCTGGCGACGCCCACCGGGCGCATGGGATGGGATCAGTGGATTCTCCGGTGGCCGGTGCTGGGGGACCTTCTGTTAAAGATCGAGGTGGCGCGATTCACACGCACCATGGGGACCCTCCTGCATAGCGCCGTGCCGATGATGCAATCTTTGAATGTCGTCAATGAAATCATCGGCAACCGCGCCATCGCCTCCAAACTTGAGGGGGTAGCGGTGGGCATCAAGAAAGGCGAAGGGGTGGCCAAGCCCATCCAGCAGGCCCGGATGTTTCCCCCGCTCATGGTTCACCTCCTCGAGGTGGGAGAGGAAACCGGGAAGTTGGACGTCATGATGCTTCAGATTGCCGACATTTACGACGGCGAAGTGCGCTCCACCATGAAAAACCTGTTGGCGCTCCTGGAGCCATCCATTATTCTCGTGATGGGTTTGATTGTGGGAATGATCGTGCTTTCCATCCTCACGGCCATCCTGTCGATTAACGAAATTAAGTTTTGAGGGACGACAGCCGAGCCCTGGAGACGATCCGGCGGGTCGTCTATGACCTGCCGGGCCGGGGCAGACAATAAGGAGAGAAAATGCAGCGCCCGCGAAATCGAAATGGCGAAGCCGGTATCACATTGCTGGAGTTGCTGGTGGTCATGGTGATCATCGCTCTGTTTGCAACCCTGGTGGGAACGCGGTTGTGGAGAAACGTCGCCACGGCCAAATCCACCACTGCCAAAGCCCAGATCGAAACCTTTGAAAATGCAATCGAACAGTTTCGATTGGATGTGGGACGATTGCCTACCCAGGAAGAGGGGCTTCCGACCCTGCGCATCCGCCCGCCCGCCTTGGACGAATCGAAGTGGAAAGGACCGTATCTGCAAAAGGAAATTCCACTGGATCCCTGGGGGAATTCCTACGTTTACAGGATGCCGGGCCAACACGGAGACTACGACATCCTCAGTTATGGTCGGGACGGTCGTGAGGGCGGCGAAGGCGAAGATGCGGACGTGGTAAGTTGGAAGTGAAGAGACAGTTGTCAGTTCTCAGTTGCCAGTTGTCAGTAAAGAGTTGCCAGTAGGAGTTGTCAGTTCTCAGTTGTCAGTTCTCAGTGTGAAGTGCATTTACTGAGATGGTGGAGATGGAGTGCTACGAACCGGAATATGGATGTAGGGGCGCACAGACGTGCGCCCGCAGTCGACGCGATCACTAATATGTTGGGCACCATTGAGAAAGATGACCCCGCCACGAAGCGGCGCGATAAAGTAGCCCAGCTTGGGCGGGACGCAAGCCCCGGGATTGGAGCGTTTTTCAACACCTCAAGAGCCCCGAAGGGGAGACGTAGGAATCCCAGAGTCAGAGGTCAGATGTCAGAAGTCAGATGCTGGAGACCAGTGAGCACACGGTTTGGAGCGCGGAGGGCGCGGCAAATTCGAGGGGGGCAGGGGATTACGCTCCTCGAGTTACTGGTTGTAATTACCCTGCTGGCAATCCTGGGCGCCCTGGTCTATCCCTCTTTTGGAAATGCCATTTCGAACTTGCGACTGAGGGGGGCAGGCCGTGAGGTCGTGGCGGTCTGTCGGTTGGCCAAGTACGAGGCCATCACCCATCGCCAGCCTTTTCGGCTTGCCATTGATCTTGAAAAGAACCAGATCGGCGTGACCGATTCAGCTCTTCGAATCATCAAGGAACTAGACCTCCCCCCCGGCGTCCGGATTTTTCAAGCTCAAGTTGTCTCTGAAAAAGGTCCTGCGGATGCAAGCGAGCTTTATTTTTTCCCCAATGGAGCCGCTGAAGCAGGCTCCATTACTCTCCGGGATGATGGGGGACGCAGTGTCAAGATCGTGATCGATTTGCTGACGGGGGACGCCAGAATCTCGGATTGAGTTAGCCCAACCGGAGCTATAAGGCTGTTTGCTGGTGGAATGGCGATCATGCCCCGGAAGTCAGAAGTCAGAGGCCGGAAGCCAGATGCGCGAGTTAAGAAGATGAAGTCGGAGGTCAGACGTCAGAAGGCGGAAGGGCTCAGTTGAAAATCTTGAGGACCATTGCCTTTGATCGGTACTGAAAGATATCGATGAATGAATCAAACGTTTCATCCCCCCGTCCCCGAGTGAACTCCCGATCCTCCCAATCGGGTTTCTCGTTGCTCGAGGTGGTCGTCGCCACGGCCATTGTGGCCCTGGTGTTTGTCTCGATGATGGAAATCTTCTCAAACGGCCTTCGGACCGAAGGCCGGGCTGATGAATATGTCACAGCAACGCAACAAGCCACCTGGGTGATGAATGACCTCTGGATCAAAACCCTCGAGGCCCAGCCGGCACGGAACGAAGGGAAGTTCGAAGACGGCACCACATGGCATACCTCGGTCGAAACCCTCCGGCTACCCAATGAAGCTCTGGATTCCTCGAAAGATCTTCCCATGGAACGAATGCTCCTCCGCGTAGAAGTGACCTGGAACTCCCGGGGAACCGAAAAAAGGGTTCAACTTCAATCCATAAAAAATGTTTTGAAGGGATCGTCTAAATCCTGACTTTCTGCGTCTTGAACAGCATGAAGCGTCGAGGGCGAGGATTGCGCAGTCAGGATCCGGGTTTTTCACTGCTGGAGTTGATGGTGGCGGTGACTCTTACAGCGCTTTTGTCCACGGCCGTCATTGCCTCCTTCCGAATGGGGATTAGTTCCTGGCGTCGAGGGGAGGATTTCCTGGGCCGGTCGCAACGCCTTTCTGTGGCCACCGAATTAATCCAAAAGCAAATTGGGTCGGCAAATCCCCTGTTTCCCGTGAGCGTGATTAATTTCGTCCCACCTTCCAACAGGCGGGGCGTTCAGGAAGCACAGGACGCACCTGCATTTCTGGGAGATTCCAGGGATTTGGTCTTCGTCACCAATTATCCGCTTGTTTCCCGACCCGAGGGAGGTATGCAGGTGGTTCATTACGTTGTCACCGAGAATACCCAGGGGGATTCCTCGTCCCAAATTGGACTGGTGGGTTCAAAGGCCCCATCGTCGTCCTCATCCACCTTTCAGTTGTGGATGACAACGGCCCCCGTCTTCAGGCGGGAGGATTTCTCAGGTCTGGCTTTGCAGACACAGGCGACCGGAGAGGGCTCCTTGAAGCTCCTGGAGGGGATACAGGACATCAGCTTTCAATATTGGGGTGAGGAACGGACCTCATCGCAAACTCCCGGCGAACCGGACACTCGCAAGATTGTCGCCTTCGATCAGTGGGACGGGTCCAAGCGCAGACGGTTGCCGGAAGCCGTTTTCATCAGGGTTCAGTTCACCACGGCGTTGAACCATCCGGGAGCGAACAGCCCGTACAATCGCGACTCCCTCGATTTGCTCGTGCCCGTCAATGTGGGGAAGAGTGATTGAGGGAAGAAAAGTTTTTGGTTGTCGGTTTTAGTACCCCCAGTGAGCGTTCCTCTCACCGGGGGCTCTTGTGTGAATTCTGACAAATGCCCCCGGCGATAAGAATATTCGCCGGGGCTACCAAAGCAATCCATTTGGCCGCATCTCAGCAGTAAGTGATTCAGGCGGAATAATGAAAAGCCGTCCATATAACTCGGAGCGCGGTGTCATCCTCCTGATTGTCCTTTGGGTCGTGGTGGCGTTGAGTGTGCTTGCGTTTGGATTTGCTTCCAATGTTCAACTGGGGACGCGTTCCATTCGAAATACAAAAGATGGAGCGGTGGGATACTACCTGGCCCGAGGGGCCATCAACGAATCGATTTTTGAGTTAATGAAGATGACCCAGGCGGGCACGACGCAAGAGGTGGGGACGGCCTTTAAGCAGCTCCGGACGGCGCAGCAACCGCTCGCCTTCACCCTCGACACCGGCTCAGCCCAATGTTGGGTTGAGAATGAATCTGGAAAGTTGGACTTGAATGCCGGCTCGCCGTTGCTCTTTAGAAACATCCTGATCCGTCAGTTTGACCTTGACACCAATGTCGCCAACGCCCTGACCGCCCAATGGGAGGAATGGCGCAAACAGAAGGCGGATTCCAGCGGAAGCGTCCTGGGCGGCCCGTTGAATTCCGTCGAAGAGCTCTCGGGACTGAAAGGGATGAAGCCCGAGTTTATTTACGGGTTCTGGCGACGCGCCGCTGACGGGACGGTCGAGCATCGCCGCGGATTTTTGGAGCTGGCCAGCCTGTATTCGGGCTTTCCGGGGATCAACCTGAATTATGCGCCCATTGAACTCCTCGAAGCGCTGCCCGGCGTCAGTATCCCCGAGGCGAATGCTATGGTCCAGGCGCGGACGCGCCACTATTTTGAATCGATTGATGATTGCCAGCAGCGCGTCCCCATCCAGTTTAACGACGAGGCCCGGTATCTGGTCACTGTTCAGGAATCGACTGCATTTTCTGTGATTGCGACCGGACGCGCCGCCGGATCCGACTATGACCGCACGATCCGGGCCATCGTCAAGTTTGGAGTAAACGATCCCCTGGGCTATCGGATTGTCTATTGGAAGGACGAGGAGATCTAGGCCGTGTTTGCATCCAATAAGATTGTTGCCATTTCAGCCGACGGCGCGCACCTGCGCTTCGTGGCGGTCAAGAGAGGACTGCGCGGCTTCGAGGTTTCCCACGGGATGACCCTTCAAAATTTTAAGCAGCGTGATCCCCTGGGATTGCGGCCGGAGATCGAAGAATTCTACCGACGCGCGCGCATCGACAAGAATCGGACGGTCGTCGCCCTGCCTCGTTCGAAGGTGGTGCTCCGATCGTTGCAGTTTCCGGAGGCGGTGCTCGAGAACCTGAGCCACATCATCGAATACCAGGTGGAGAACTATGAGCCCGTCGACCGCACGGAGTTGGCTTTTGCACATCAACTCGTAGGCGGCGCCCCCTCCGGAACCACTTACGCCTTCAGAAAACGACTGGGGTCCTTGAGCCGATTTGCATCCGGAAAGGGGTCGGCGACGGGCCCGCTCCCGGGAAAACTGGAAGTGCTGCTCGTCATGGCGCGACGGGCCGAGGTGGAAGGCGAACGGGAATTCCTGTCCGTGCTTGGCTTGTATCCCCGGGCGATGCTTTGCGAGTCTCTTGGACTGGCGCGGCTCCTGCAACTCGATGCAGCAGCAGCCCGTGAGAATAATTTTCTGGTTCGTGCAGGCGAAACCGATTTTGAGGTGATTGCAGTTTTCGGGGGGAAGATTCGAAGTGCCAAACGGTTTGAATTCCTTTCCCCCGATCTCAAGACACGGGCCGAACACGTGATGCTTGAGTTGGGGCGTTCAAGGGCAGAGCTTCGTTTGGGAGAAAAAGACGTCCACAACGTTTTTGTGACCGGCACCGATCCGGAATCCATTCTCAAAGAGCTTCGGTCCGATTTGACAACCCTGCCTTGGCGGCCGCTCCGCGTGCCCGCTTCGTTACGCCTCCATTCGAACCCGACCGAATTTCATGCCCTGGCTCCAGCGATCGGTGCTGCCATCCTGGCGATGAGCAAAGGCGGGTTGGCAACGAATCTGATGGGTCATGGCGAGGAGATAGCTCAACCCCGGTGGGTTTGGGCACCGACTTATGCGCTTTGCGGCCTGGCCATCCTGATGGTCGGTGCGGGCGCCATTGGACCCAGCCTGCAGCAATCGCGGTTCCTGGAACAGTTGAGTGCGGAGATCTCCAGGCTCCAGCCCCAGGTGAGGCAGGTGGAGCGGCTGGAAACAGAGGCGAGTGAAACTCAGAAAAAAGCATCGGTACTCGAAATGGTTCAAGGGCGTG
Organism: Terriglobia bacterium; assembly: GCA_049685715.1. GTDB lineage: Bacteria > Acidobacteriota > Terriglobia > JAIQFV01 > JAIQFV01 > JAIQFV01. The sequence goes on from JBAVHJ010000743.1 coordinate 12,782, forward strand.
ACGCCCTCAATCTCGAAGCACTGCGAGAACTCTCAGAAATTTTGCCGGACTCGGTCTGGATCAATGATTTCACTCTTCGGGGTGACGGAGTGGAAATCAGCGGCCTGGCCGACAATGCAACGGCCCTGGTGCCTCTTATCGAACACTCTCCGATATTCAAGGATGCTGCGCTGGCTTCGGGAATTGCCCGGAATCAGCAAGGCAAGGAAATCTTTCGCATCCGGGCAAAGTTTGAGTTTTAAGTTCTAACCCGGTAAATCTGTGCGGCAAGTGTTCAAATTGTGATGACCATGGTGCCGAAGTTAGAAGTCAGAAATCAGAAGCCAGAAACCAGAAGCGGAAAGCCAGAGGTCAGGAGAAAGGCACACTATCCAGCGTTGGCTTTTCGAACAAGGGAGTTTCAATTTGACAGTTCGCTTCCGGCCTCTGACTTCTGTTTCCAGAACGACAATTCCTCGACGGAGCCAGAGACCCCATCAATATCAAATATCTCTGGCTAGGAAATTATGAGCTCCTCATTTCTAAGAATAGGCTTTGTAGGGCGTCTTTCGGGGCGTGAGAGAAAAATCCTGGGCGCCGGTCTGCTCGCGGCGGTCCTTTTCTCGGGATTGTATTTTTTTGTTTTTCCGATTCACGACAAGGTGAAGCAGTACCCCGACCAGATAAACCAGAAGACCCGGCTCCTGCAACGATACAAGGAAGTCATTGCGCAACGGCAGATGCAGGAACAATCGCTCGAGACCACACGGAAGCGAATCGCTGAGTTGGAGGGTCATCTGCTGACCTCTCGCACCACGGCCGCTGCCCAGGCCCAGTTGCAAGGACTGGTCAACGACCTGGCCAAGCAGTCCCAGCTTCAGATCAATCGAAGCGATTTTCTTCCGAAGAAGGAATTGAGCAAAGACTATGAAAAAATCTCCATCCGTCTCGACGCCGTGGGGACCGTCAACCAAGTCACGGCGTTTCTGACGGCAGCGAAGGAGATGCCCATGTTTGTGCTGAATGACGATCTGCGCCTGTGGAGTTACAGCAGTTTGAGCGAGGGTTGGAAGAAGACCAAGCAGATTGCCGCCACCATTGTGGTGTCGGGCGTGATCCGGCACGAGTGAAGGAAGGTGTCGGGTGCCGGGTGTCAGGTTTCAGAGGAGAGAGGCCGCATGATGAATGGCAGAGGTAATAAGTTCAAGTCCGTACCGATTCTTTATCTCCGCGTTTTGAAATGAGGAACAGCAATGCCTTATTACTTTCGACTGGCCCCTGACACCCGACACCCGGCACCTGACACCTTTGGAGAAGGCGCCATACAATGACGATCCTGAAAAAAATCTTGGCCATGAAGTATGTGATCCTTCTTGACCTGCTGCTCGTCGCCGTGTGTGTGTGGATGGGGCTCGCACTGCGGCGACAGTGGTTGGCCAACGCTGCGGCATACCAGGTATCCAGAATTGTGGCACCCAGCGTAGCCTTAAAGCAGGCCGTCGAGAAGCAGAAATCGGCCGAGACCCTCCGGAAGAATTACATGGTGATTGCGAGCCGAAATCTCTTTAGTCCTGATCGCAATGATCAAATCGCGAAGGAGGATGTTGCCAAGACGCGCCCTCCCAAACCCATTCTATTCGGCGTCATTAATTTGAGCGAAGCGAAGCTGGCCATGATGTCGGCTCCGGGAAGCCGGGACTTTCGATCACTCAAGGTGGGCGACAAAATCGGAGAGTACACCCTGACCAGGATCCTCTCGAACAAGGTGGAGATGCAGTGGGGAAGTGAAACCGTGGAAACCACGACAGAAGAACAACCCAAGACCATTCCAGCTCCTGTCACGCCTGTCATGGCGGGAGGTGCTGGACCCGGGGGGAAAGTGGTCTCCGTGAGTGGATCCGAAGGGACGGTTTCCTCGACGTCTGCTTCCGGTCCAGCCAATGCCTCCCAAGCTCAGCCTCCTGCCGGACAAGGCCCCTGCAAGGGACGTTGGGTAAAAACTCTGTTTGGCATGGTGTGTTCGGAAGATGCGAAATGAAACAACAAGAGTTCAAAGTTCAAGGTTCAAAATTCAAAGTCTCAGGTCCAAGGTCCAAAGTCCAGTGTTCTAGGTGGAGTTACAAGGGTCAGGACCGGT
>JBAVHJ010000744.1:0-2945 GCA_049685715.1 Terriglobia bacterium
GCACCGCCGCGATCGCCGCTTGCAGTGCGTATGCCCCGGGCTCCCCGCGGAAAGCCACCTCCACGAGCGGCAGCGCCTCGGCGATCTGCCGCTGGTCCCAGCGGCGGCGATCCTGCTCTTCGAGAACGACGAGATCCCCCGCCTCATCAAGACGAGCCTCGCGCCGCGCGTCGTGAAGCAGCATGAGGGCGAGCAGGGCCGTCGCTTCTGCCTGTGGCCGTGGCAACACCAACGACCTCACCAGGCGCCCCAGGCGGATGGCCTCAGCACAGAGATCCGCCCTCACCAGCGGCCCGCCTCGAGTCGCCGCATAGCCTTCGTTGAAAATGAGATAGATCACGGTCAGCACGGCGTCGAGCCGCGAAGCCATGTCCGCCGTCTCGGGCACGACATAAGGAATGCGGGCGTCGCGAATCTTGCGCTTCGCGCGCACCAGCCGTTGCGCCATGGTTGTTGCGGGCACAAGGAAGGCCCGCGCAATCTCGTCTGTCTCAAGCCCGCACAGCGACCGGAGGGTCAACGCCACCTGCGCCTCCAGGACGAGCGCCGGGTGGCAACAGGTGAAGATCAGCCGAAGGCGATCGTCTGGAATTTCACTGGTGTCGTAATCCGGCTCTTCGATGTTGCGAACCGAGCCGCTGATGGCGTAGGATTCTAGTTTTTCCTCAAGCCGCGCTCTGCGCCGGATGCGGTCGATGGCCTTGTGCCGGGCCGTCTGAATGATCCATGCGCGCGGAAACTCCGGAACGCCGGAATCCCGCCATTGATCCACAGCGGCAGCAAAGGCTTCCTGCGCAGACTCTTCGGCAAGGTCGAAGTCACCGACGAGCCCAATCAGGGCAGCGACAATCCGGCCCCAATCGGAGCGGTAAACGGCTTCGACGGCCTCGGTGACCTCAGGCGGCATGACTGAATTGTAAATATTTTTTGCGGAGGTGTCGATTTCGATCTTCCGCATTCGATTTACGGATGGAAGTACGCAAGCAAGCTGCTTTAAACAAGAAGGAAATAAGACCATGCGATTCATGATTCTGATCAAGGCCAACAAGACCACGGAGGCGGGTGTTCTCCCCGATGAGAAGCTGCTTACGGAAATGGGGAAATTCAACGAAGAGCTGGTGAAAGCCGGCGTGCTGCTCGCGGGCGAGGGGCTCCACCCGAGCTCGAAAGGTGCGCGCGTCAAGTTCTCTGGCAGGAAGCGCACCGTGATTGACGGGCCCTTCATCGAGACGAAGGAGCTGGTCTGCGGCTTCTGGCTGTGGCAGGTGAAATCGAAGGAAGAGGCCATCGAATGGGTCAAGCGCTGCCCCAATCCCCCTAACGAAGACACGGAGATCGAGATTCGCCAGGTGTTCGAGGTGGAGGACTTCGGTGCCGCCCTCACTCCTGAGCTCAGGGAGCAGGAGGGGTGCTTGCGCATGCAGGCGGCCGGGAAGAAATAATGGAAGCGTGGACTGGCGGATTCGGAGTGAGCCAAATGTTTTACTCTTAGAAATTTTTAATATCGGGGTGTCGATTTGGCACCCTGCTTTTCGATTTACTCAGGGAGACACGCCAATGAAATACATGTTGCTGATATACGCCGACGAGCAGGCCTGGACGGAGATTGAGCGGGAGCACTGTTACCAGGAGTCGACCGAGCTTGCACATCAGCTCAAGTCGAAGGGACAGTACCTGGGCGCCAACCCGCTGCAGCCTGTTTCGACAGCGACCAGCGTCCGGGTGCGCAACGCTAAACGCCTCGTGACCGACGGTCCGTTCGCGGAGACACGCGAACAACTCGGCGGTTACTTCATGATCGACGCCCGGGATCTCGACGAGGCGATCGACATTGCAGGACGAATTCCAGGTGCACGCAAGGGCACCGTTGAAATCCGGCCGGTGGTGGAGATCCCGGACCTGCCGGCGGATTAAGAGAGGACCTGGCCGAGGAGAGTCGCCGGCCATCAAACCACCTCTGGAGGGAATCATGACCACAACTGCAACAGGAACCCTGGGTGAAATCGAGATTTTCCGCAATAACGCGCGCACTACGCACACGGTGGTCAGGCTTAACGTCGAAGGTCTGATCCATGAAGACACCTTGATCCAACCGACGCCCGGTGGTAATTGCCTGAACTGGGTCGTGGGCCATCTCGTCTGCATTTACGATGAGGTGCTCCCCATGCTGGGACAAAAACCGGTGATGGAGCGAGGCGCTCTTAAGAGGTATGCCCGCGGCACGCCTCCGTTGTGCGACCCTGCCGAGGCCTTGCAATTGCGGGAGCTCGTGAGCGCATGGGAAGAAGCCTCCAAACGTTTTGACGCCGGCCTCTCAGGCCTCACCTCGAAGGCCCTGGACGCTCCCGCTCCCGCGTCGCCCACCAAAAATCCAGATGAGACCCTCCGCTCGCTTTTGGCCCTGGTTTCCTTCCACCAGGCCTACCATGCAGGCCAGACGGGACTCCTCCGGAGGATCGCCGGGAAGGAGGGGGCCATCCCCTGAAACAATTAGGGAGCACTCTTTTGGAGTGCGCAAGCCTGCTTGCGCTTGAGTTCCTCGATGCCCGATCATGCAGCGCAAATTGAAGAACACCTGGAGGACACAATTTATGCAATCGGCTACACAAACTGTTCCGGTCTCGAAGCGAGGACTCTGGGCCGGACGCATCATGAGCGGCCTGGTCGCGGCGCTCCTGCTCTTCGACGCCATTGTCAAAGTGATGAAGTTGGCATTTGCTGTCGATGGGACCGCCAAGGTCGGGGATCCCGTGAGTGTGGTTCTCCCTCTCGGCATCGTTTTATAGGCGTGCGTTGTGCTCTATGTGATTCCCCGGACCTCCGTCCTTGGCGCCATCCTATTGACTGGGTATCTTGGCGGCGCAACCGCTACTCTGGTGCGCGTCGAGGATCCAAAGTTCTTGTTCCCCGTCGGTTTCGGCGTGCTGGTTTGGGGAGGGCTTTAC
>JBAVHJ010000745.1:0-2770 GCA_049685715.1 Terriglobia bacterium
TTCATATCGAGCCAACGTCGCGCGAGGCAGGCCGGCGGCCGCTTTGGAAGAAGGATCGGGGTTGTAATTCGGAGGGGTCAGTGTGATGTGGAAGGCATGGACAATTGACCATTGAGGTAGAAGGACAATGGAGTTGACGTAGCGGCTTATACAAACCACCATGAATGCTGAATGGTCGAATGTCGCTGCCAAGCCCGAGAATTTGTTGGCCCCCATGGCGGCTTGAACTTTGAACTTGTTTCTCCTACCCTTTCCGCGGCCCTGCGCCTCAGCGGTGAACATCGTCCGACGCAAGCCGAAACGGGTTGACGGTTGCGCGAAGACGAATCGGATTATGGGGATAATTCGGAGGGCAAAAAGGGTCGGTTAAGCGTCAAGAAAGCCCTGTTTTGCATGTTAACTTCTTTGTTAAGACAACTTACCTTGGTCCGACCCCATCATTCCATCATTCAGGACCTTGGGGCCAGTTTGGACTCAACGTATACTATGGCATCTGAATAGAGAGCGCGCATCTTCTGATCCCCCTCGAGCGCTAGTTGTTCTCGAAGCACCGGGAGCACGCGGTCCGTGTAGTAAAACGGGAACTTGGATGAGACGTCCTCAAAGCCCTTTCCCAAGGACCAGCGCATCACATGAGGGATCTGAATCGTTTTTCCTTCCAAGCTCTCGGGAAAATGCTCCTCGGATATAAACTCGAGGTGTCCGTCGCCACTGAGATCAGATGGTCCGGTTTGGGATTCCAGTGAGATTAGTTCATCCGCCCGTTGTCTGAACTGAAATTGTCCATCGGAATAAGAAACTACACGCACAGCGTGTGCACTGTCGAAAAGCACGAACTCTTTGCGATCGTCCTCGTCCAAATCTAGAATCTCACATCGCCCCCCTGCGTACTCTTTTGGATCCGGCCATGTGAAAACTGCAGTTTTGTTGTTGCGTGTGACCTCGATCTTATTCTGCTGAACGGTTTCCCCGCCTCCTTCGCCCGACCATCGCGATATTACGCTGACCCGCGCCTTAACTTCGCCTTCAGCAGGGTCTAGCACACCGTGATACTCACGGATGACGAGCCAATTCTGACTGTGTGCTAGATCTAAAGGTTTTGGACTTCGAATTGAGACAAGGAGGGCAAATCCGATTGTGATTCCGACCAACAATCCAATTGCAAAGCTCAGCAGGCTGCTTTTCTTTAAGACCTTCATCATTCACCTCGCCTAGTCCTTCGCACCCAATCTCCGTTCATCACTTGGGTGGGGGGTTTTGTATGAGTCCGCTAGGCCTCAATCGATCTGGAGTTGTAGAAATAATGCCAGCTTTAGTTGCGGCAAAAGAACCCACATAAGCCGAATGAAGTTCATTGCCGAACTGAGCACCCAGATTGTTGGCGTTTCTATCCAGTGGATCGGTTTCTCCTCCCAAGTGAAACTCACGCCCATTCGTGAATATGGTGTTCTGCGAAAGCGTTGCCAATCCTCCGATAACGGGGTTCTCGAAATTGTTATAGGCATTTATGAAAAAGTGGTGCAGTGTGTCAATGCCAAGAGCGTCCTTCGTCATCACATTGCCTGTACTGCCACGGATATCGAATGCCGCCCCCGCACTAACGAGAAGGGCGTTTTCTATCTGAGTCTGCGTATGTCCGCCTCCGGTCAGCTCAAGTGCTTTTGCGTAATACTCATCGACAGCTTCCTTGGATGGTAGTTTTCCCTTCTTGACGTCTTCCGAGAGTTGGCGCCCATATTCTGCAAGATTCTTTCGGGCATCCCCAAGTTTTTGCTTATTGATCTCGATCGTCACATCTTCAGCTGAGGTAACAACTTCCCCAGTGGGATCAGTGAATAGCAGCGGGTTGTTAAATGAATACGCGTAAGCATTCCACGATTGTGGATTCCCTAGCATCCTAAGGAACTGATCGCGTGCCCGGTCATTTTGCATCTGTTGAAAATTAATTGCCGAGACGGGATCAGTAGACGCGAACCGGCCCATTGTTGAACCGAAGTACCTCGCTGCGAAGTAGTCCAGTCCGGTTTCGGAATCGCGTTCTTTCGAGGTAAACCGCTGGTTTATACTGTCATACACATCGTATCCCATGCGCTTAGATCGCCCACCATAGGGTTCGCCAACTTCTTCTCCAAACGGCAGATAGTCATGTCGGGCGATGACATTGGCATTGGAATCTGTAACCACCCGCGTGCTCCCGAGCTGGTCCGCCGTCAAGTAGCTCGTCCCTCCGTTTCCGGTCGGCGATGTGTTGGTGTATTCGGCCACCAACTGTCCCAGGGCATTATGAACGTACGTCGTGATCGATGCGTCAACCATCTTTCTCACGCGGCGACCGTCGCCGTCATACACGTAGGTGCCAGCACCGCCATTGAGCTCGGTCAGACGGCTCTCCGCATCGTAGGTGTACAGCTTGTAGGTGGTGGCTCCCGGCGTGTCGGGTTGCTGCTTGAGGTTCCCCGCACTGTCGTAGCTAAAGCCGGGATCGGTAATTCGATTGTTGGCCTCACTGACCGTGAGCGAAAAGGTGGGGAGATAAATTCCTCCGTGATTGTCCACCGTCGTGCCATTGCCGTAGCGGTTATAGGTGTACGTCTGATGCCAGCCGCCCGTTTCGTTCGCGTCCAACAGGCGATTTAGCAGGTCAAATGAATGGGGTCGTATCTTTGCAATCTACATTTCAGCGGCATGATATAATTAGCATCGATTTCCCCCGATTGGTCACCATCCACCTTTCCCCCGTAACGGAGTGGTTATGGCCAGAGCCCTGCGG
>JBAVHJ010000746.1:0-3358 GCA_049685715.1 Terriglobia bacterium
ACACAGGTGAGAATCCAGTCCAGATTTCGGTGAGCGCCACGGGTCTCGTCAATGGGGGTGACATGAAAGTTTCTTTGGAAACCGACCGCGGGCCGATTTCGATGAATCCTTTTGTAGAACGCTTGACGGGTCATTTACTGTCGGGAGTTTTGGAATCGCTGCACATTCCCGGAGATGCCCGGGTTGCGGAATTCGTCGTGAATGGAGGGGAGGCCCGGATCCTGGTCTCTCAGAAGGAAGTCCCCCTGATGAATACTTTTGTCAAAAGTGTTATGGCGGACGTGCTTCATGCCGTCATGAAGAATTTAAAGGGAGCCGAGGGAGTGAGCCAGGCCACCTTCAAGTTGGAACGGGGCGACTGAAGAGAAGATCATGAACTCTGGCAGGAGGGCGATCCGCCGCGGCGGGTCGCCTAATTTTTTTGCATTTGATTTTCCCCGCGCTCAAATAGACGTACTCCCCTTGAGGGCCGGTGCATGAGACTGGTTTTGGTAGGTGGTCATTCGCGAAACATCGGCAAGACGTCTGTCGTTGAGGGACTCATCGGTTCGCTTCCTGAGTTTCCCTGGACGGCGGTCAAAATTACACAGTATGGACACGGGGTCTGTGCCGTCAACGGCGAATCCTGCGGATGCGAGGTCAGCGAACATCAGTTTGCCATCGTCGACGAGAGGGAGATCACCACGGGAACCGATACCTCACGATTTCTTGCCGCCGGGGCGAAGAGGTCCCTGTGGGTCCGCACCAAACAGGGCGAGCTGTTCACGGCGATTCCCGCATTTCAAAAAGAGATCGAGAACGAAGCCTATGTCATTGTCGAGAGTAATAGCCTTCGCCGGTTCCTGAAACCGGATGTTTATCTGCAAGTCCTCGATCCCCGGCAGGAAGACTTCAAACTGACCGCACAACAGTATTTTGATCTTGCGGACGCGTATGTCATCGTTTCCGAACCTTCCCAGCCGGAGGCAACCAACCCGGCCGTGGCGCCCTGGCCCAATGTTTCGCTTTCACGGCAGCTCCGAAAGGGCACGCCCTGTTTTGTCGTGACCGCGGAAGAGCGGTTTCTGAATCCAGCCATCGTCGATTTCGTGAGAGCAAAGATTGAAGGCGCTGTTTCAAGGTCAGGGGGGTCGTAGATGCTGAGCCTATAGAATAAAAAACTCCAAATCCCAATCCGCCTGCGGCGGACAAATTCCAAATAGGTTCCAAAATCCAAGGTCCAAATTACCCCCGGGAGACAGAGGATTTATCGTGGACTGACCGAGGCTTGAATGTCGTTTGGACTTTGAAGATTGGGTTTTGGATTTTATTTGGAATTTGGATTTTGGACCTTGGAATTTCTTTCCCCCTTAGCGTCCCTCCATCACTCATTTGGCTCACTTGATTGGGGGATCTTTGGCTCTACCAGGAGGGATTGAAATCTGGAGAGATTCACCAATCCCGGCTTGGCGCGCTTGGGTTTTTTCACAAACCTTCTTTGAGTCCAATGGACGGTCACTTTCCGGGCATTGCGGGCCTGACTGAAGTAGGCGGCCAGTTGTGCACTCTGCAGAAAATCGTCCGTCTCCTCCAGATTTTCACGACGGGGATTTCTCAGAACGACATGCGAGCCGGCGTAATCCGCCACATGGAACCAGTAATCGTCCGGTTGGGCATAGCGCGTTGTGACGAGGTCGTTTTCCTTGCTGTTTCGGCCGACGAGGATTTCATATTCATTTTTGCTTTTGAAGATACGGCACTTCCGTCGTTTCTTCTCCGGTTGCAGCGTTGGGGTGACCGATCTCTCCGGGTTGGGGTTCATGGCTCTCGTCGTTTCCCTGGGGGGCGAAGCTTCCTCCTTCCAGGCGGTTTTGATGAGATCCAGGTCAGCGAAGGAGCGTGCTTCGGACACTTTTTCTAATGAGGATTCCACAACCCGCACGAGGTGATGAATGGAATTCTGGCGTGCCCGGATTTTTTCAATTCCCCGCCGGGCGCGCTTGGCTTTCTCATGGAATCGCTGTGCATTGGCGGTGGGGCTGAGCCGCGCATCGATCGCCACTGTGATCTTCCTCGCTGCCGGATCGTACACATCGACCAATTGCAGCCGTCCTCCCTGGGGATGCAATGTTCCCGTCTGGGCAAGAATCAGATCGGCCACTCTTTGAAGCTCGGCCTCCTTTGTGAATCCCTCTGCCTCCCCGGCAAGCTTCTCTTCAAGTCGCTTGAATTTCTTCAAGGCCGTTTGGGCCTCCCTGCGAAGGTCCCTCCTCTCCTCTTCCATGAGCACAGTTTCCATCCGGTGCTTAAAAACTGATTCTACAGCTTGATTTACGGATTCAAAGTTGGAGGCGGGCCGCGGGTCTAGAGATTCCAATTTGATGGGAGCGATGAAAGAAACCTGTCCGGGCCCGGGAAGGCCATAGATCCGAGTCTGGGATTTCCCCGCAACAAGGAGCGTGAGAACTTCTGCCAACGCTTGCGACGGTGTCGTGTGGTCCCGATGTGCCCGGAGCAGCACTTCACGGGCATAAACAGGACCCAACCCCCGAACGTGTTTCGTCAATTCAGCCAGATCTTCGGGCAGGGTGGGAAGGGAAGCCCCCGGCGAAATAAAACTCTCCAGTGAACAATCCCCATGCCTCCCGGGTGGAACATACAAGCTTCCCACGGGCAGTTTGCGCCGCTCCGCTCGCGGTATCACCAGCGCGCCCAGAACTCTTTGTTCTTCATCCAGCAGAAAGAGGTTCCCCCACCGGGGCATACATTCAGCCACCAGTCCGAAGATGGCCGAGTGCTCCTCGTGCCGTGGGCTTCGAAACTCAAAATGAATCACGCGTTCGTCCAGCTTCTTTGCAATGCCGGTCAGTTCCGCTCCAGTCAACCATTTCCTCAATACCGCGACAAAAGAAGACGGGATTTCTGAAGCCCATGGCTTTCGGGTGAGGAAGATCAAGGGGGGGTCCATCACATCGAAGAGAAGGCGTCCGGCCTCTTTTCCCGAGAGTTCGAGGGAAACGGCCGTCAGGTTGACTTGAGCCACTTGCACGCAATGGAGGTGCAGCAGCTTCGGCCTCAACTCATTGACCAACGCTTCAAGGGCCAGGTTGTCCATGAAAGGTGATCGAACCGATCGGTTTCCGGTGAACGGACTCGGGGATGAGACTGCACCGGGGGCTGCGATGACACGGACGAGAAATCCCCCGCCTATCGATCCGGCATCGCGTTGTGAATCTGGGCTGGATAAGTGCGGGATATTCGATCGTGCCATGCCAGGGCATCGACGTCGAAAAGCACCCAGACAAACCCAAGCAGGAGCGACCCTGCGGAGACAAGATATCCTATGGCCCGGAGTGTGGTTTCTTTCATGGAGGGTGAT
>JBAVHJ010000747.1:0-2352 GCA_049685715.1 Terriglobia bacterium
ATGCCATGGTGCTGACGCTCAATTTGACCAACAATATTCTGAATACCTTCTGCAATTATTGGCATGGCACGGTGCTTCACGATTTGCACGAATCCGTGCCCTACCTTTATATCTCGACCGGAACGGGCCCCTATAACGCTTCGCTCGATCCTCTCCAGATTGATGAGTGGCAATCGCTCGCCTACCAGGAGGTCACCGAAATGACCCGGCGCGGGTTGCCAGGTGTTTGGACACAGGGCTTTTATGATGGCTGGGTCCCCAATTATATGTTTTACGTGGCCAACGGACGCAATTCCATTGGGCGTTTTTATGAGACGTTTGGAAACGGGGGCGCCGATACTCAGGAGCGTACCTTACAAGCGAACGCAACCTCGCGAGAATGGTATCGACCCAACCCTCCCCTGCCAAAAGTGCAATGGTCCATCCGCAATAACATTAACTACCAGCAATCGACTTTGCTGATTGCGCTGAAGTATGTCGCGGATCACAAGAACACGTTTCTGGAGAACTTCTGGATCAAATCGAAGAATGCAGTCGAGCGGGTGAAGCGAGGGGGATATCCCGCCTGGATTTTTACAATGGACCAGCCCAGGAAGGCAGATTTGGACGCATTCGTCCATCTGATGATGAAACAGGGACTCGAAGTTCATCAAACAACCGCTTCCGTCGAACTAAAAGAGGGTAAATTCCCGTCGGGAAGTTATGTCATCCGAATGGATCAGCCCTATTCCAATCTCGCGGACATGTTGCTGGGAGTCCAGGAATACCGCACCACCGACCCCACTCCTTACGACGACACCGGCTGGACCATGCCGTGGCTGGCGGGAATCAAACACGCGAAGGTGGAGGACAAGAAGATCCTGGAGACACCAATGCAGTTGATAGTGCTTTCCGGCGGCACTGCAAGCAGCGCTGGTCGTAGCTTGTCATCGAATTTCAAGGGATACATTCTCAGCTATGATGGTGATTCGCATTTCATCACTGCTCGTTACCGTTTGCATGACATCAGGATGGATGCGGCAGAGGACGGATTCGAGGTCAATGGAACGAAATTTAATGCTGGTTCAATTCTGGTTCCAACGGAAGGGAACCCAGCCGATCTACTTGCGAGACTAGAGGGTGTCAGGTCGGGATTTTCTATTATTCCAATTACTGAAATACCCAAGGTCAAAACCCACCCTCTTGCCGCTCCCCGCATCGCCTTGCTTCATACCTGGATAAATACAGAAAAAGAGGGCTGGTGGCGCATCGAGTTCGATCGATACAAGGTTCCCTACACCTATCTTTCAGATCAGAAGCTGGCCAGGATGGACGATCTGCGAAGGCAGTTTGATGTCATTGTGTTCCCTCACGTCGGCGCGAATCCCCAGGCGTTGATCAATGGCGTGCCGAAGTTCGGCCAGTTCGCAGTGCCTTGGAAGAAGACAGAGGAGACCCCCAACCTCGGCGGGCCGGACGAAACCGACGACATGCGCGGGGGAATGGGTCTTGAAGGCCTGGCCAAACTGCAGAAGTTTCTGAATGACGGCGGGTTGTTGATCGTGGACGGCACAAACTCTGAAATGCCGATCGATTATGGACTCGTCCGCGGAGTCAATGTGGTGGCGGCGAAAGATTTGCGGTCGCGCGGGTCCGTATTGCGGTCGCAAATCGTCGATAAGAAGTCTCCCATCGTGTATGGTTACACCGAGGATCAGATCGCTGTCTATTTCAATCAGTCACCCATCCTGCAGGTCTCTGCTCCCGGCCAAGGCTTTGGAGGCCCTTTTGGCGGCGGGGCTCCGGAGGGTCAACCGCCGGCCCGCCAATCGGGTGTGAATGCGACCTTGAAACAATCGGCACCGCCATTGAATAATACGCCCGCCCCTCAGGAATCCACCGTATCGAAAGAGCTGGAAACAAAGCCGTCGACTGAATCGGGTGTCCCACCGGCCACGGCGCCGGAGACGCCCTCCCAGGCAGGATTGACGCCCGGCCAGCGCGCGGTCCAGCGTGAGGCCGCCATGAATTCCGCGCGAGTGATTGCGCGCTTTGCCGACGAAAAAACTGTATTGATGTCCGGCCTGCTGGCGGCCCCCAACGAGATTGCCAATCGCGCGGCAGTGGTCGATTGCCCGGTGGGCAAAGGCCACATTGTGATGTTCGCGATCCGCCCGTTCTGGCGAGCGGAAACACAAGGCAGTTACGCCCTGGTCTGGAATGCGATGATGAACTTCGAACACCTCAGCGTGGGAAGGGTGATTCCGGGAGACGGTGAAGGGGGGCCCAGAAGGGAGCGCCCACGGGACGCACAGGATGATTTGTCCTGGCAGCCATAGCGAATCCGGCAGCCACGTTGGGAGCCTCTCTCAC
>JBAVHJ010000748.1:0-1865 GCA_049685715.1 Terriglobia bacterium
AGGCTGGAGATGCGCACCTACCAGTACCTGGTCGAGTTGTTCTTGGTACATCGGAAGGAGGTCAAGCATCCCGACCCGCAAATGGCGGTGTCTTTTGCCCTTGTGATGCTGATCAGCACTCTGATAGAGCTGATTCTGGTGGATCATGATATGAAGAACTGGCAGGCCGTGATTCCAAAGGATGACCTGTCACTTAAGCGCGAGCTCCTGCGCTCTTTTCTGAGCTATTTGGGTATTGAGCATAAGAATAACTGAACGCTGCACCAATAATTACAATCCGCCCCTCGCTCGCCGTGCCCGCCCTCACATTTCGATTTAAGCCACTACACGGCAATTTCCGGTTAGTCGGCTACTCGGAAACTGACCCACTACCGCCGTAAGCCTCGCGTACCACCAGGATGTCCTCGGCTTCCACAAAGCGCCGCGGGGCGGTGAGTTCTTTACCTCCGTCAATCGTGACGGCGCGGGCATCTATTTGTGTCAAGGCGAGCAAGTCGGACCTGGGACATGGGTCTGGGTAGGCGTTGAGGAGGACGCCTAAGAACGATGCCCAGCATCGGTGACCAGTACAGGCTGCTACCGAGTGCTATGAATTCTACTCCTAACCGTCCCAAGACATTGGAACCGTAGGCTCTGTAGCCAATCATCACACTGCGTAGCAGTCTGTGCATGTCGTTGGTTTGGAAGGCCATGCCAACTACGAATCAGAAGGCCAGGTGTTCGAATCACCTCGGGCGCACCACGATGTTCTCCCAGGGGGCGACAACAGACCCGACAATCCTCCTCAACCGAAATGGGACTCCATCCTCTTCAGCGTTTATGTCCTTCAACGTTTAGAGACGGGGCGAATCTATACCGGTTATACATCGGATTTGTCACACGGGATCGAACGGCACCGCCGGGAAATCAGCAGAGTCTCCTCAATTTTTGAAGTGCTTCTCCGCATCAAATCGATTAAAGTACTTAGCGATCCACAGATTTCACAGATTGACGCAGATTCTCCAGTACAATTCTCAAAGACTCTCTTTCCAAAATAGGGGGATATTCATGCGATGCGATCAAAGATTGCCCGGCACGAAGCGAACGCTCTTTTGGGGGTCGTGTATTCTTTTGGTTTTCTGTATGTCCTCCTGTTCAAAGCAAGCACCCAAGACGGAAACGAAGGCCACCGTCACGGCGCCGACCTCAGACCAGATGATAGCGAAAGCCTCGCGCCGGGAGGAGAACGGATGGATCTATGTCCACTTGGAAGGCGCTCCCGACGCGGTGGGCTACCAGCATGGCTATCTGCTGGCCAATGAGATCCTGGATTTGCGCGGCGCCCTCTCGATGGTCCTGGAACATGACACCAAGAAGAATTGGGACTGGTATCGGACCGAATCACTCAAGCTGTTCTGGTCGAAAACCCCTGAAGAATATCAGAAGGAAATCGATGGCATCGTCAAGGGCGCCAACGCCAAACTGGGCGCCAATAAGATCGATCGCGGGGATGTCGTGGCGGTGAATGCGATGGAGGAAATGGCGTTTTATTATGTGCCGTGGCTCAACTCAAAAACCGATCCCAAGGCCGCCAAAAATAAAGCGCCCGGCAACTGCAGCGCCTTCGTGGCCACCGGTTCCTGGACCAAGGACGGCAAGATCGTGATGTCCCATAACAATTGGACCAGCTACGTCACCGGGGAGCGGTGGAACGTGATCATGGACCTGGTCCCCGAGAAAGGACATCGCGTCCTGATGGATGCGATGCCCGGCTTCATCCACAGCGGCGATGATTTCAATGTGAACGATGCCGGTATCATGGTGACGGAAACCACCATTACCCAGTTTGAAGGATTTGATCCCAACGGCATCGCGGAATTTGTTCG
>JBAVHJ010000749.1:0-1700 GCA_049685715.1 Terriglobia bacterium
GTCAATCACACTGGGGAAAATCGGTGGGGGGGTAACCGCTGCCTATTCTAAAACACTCCGTACTCATGTTCAAGAAAAGATTCTGCGCGCTCAGTTCTCTTCTTCCCGCACCACGTTACCGTGCCTCCCCCCGGGGCCACTCCGCCCGTCCCAAGGAAGCCTCGAAAAATAGGTGGCTGTCTCTATTTTTTTGAAACTGAGGCTCGTGACAGCGGTGGGTCAGATGCCAGATCTGTCCCGGCAGATAATGCCGATAGGCTCTCGCCATGGCAGGTTTCCTCGCGGATCCAAGTTGCCAAGGGGGTGATTTCGGGGGCAAAAAACAGGTTCTAAGGCCTAAATATTACCTTTTTTTTCGATCATCGACAACCATTTCAATGAGTTGACTTGGTCCGACCCCAGACATTTATAAACCCCAGACATTTAATTTTGTGTTTTTTGCATTATCTGTATGGGTCGGCTCGCGACTGAGACTCGCGCGAGTTCAGAAGGGCAATCAGCTTCGACGAATAGAGTTTGTTCGCTGTAACAGTTGTAAGCATATCGAACGTGCTCCCGCGCCATACATGAACACGCACCTTGCCAGTTGGATCTCCCTTATTGCCTAGGAACTCAAGCACTTCCGGAAACCCATCTCCGTTCAAGTCTGTGACCTCGGAAATTTCCCCCGAAGCATAAGACTTGTTAAACTTCTTGCCGTCGTACATGAAGAGCTTTGTTGCGCCGTACCAACCCTCCTCCACCGTCGTCCTGACTTGGAATCCGACGATTGCACCGTCTTCAATAGCGGAAAGGGATTGCCACCATATGCCCGTATCCTCGAAGCTGGCGACGCGGCTGGACTCTGTGCACTGATGTGAGTCATAGATGTCGAGAAGGTCCTTTTCTGCCGTATGCCTCCAGATGGCCAAATACATGCGCCCCTCTGTTCGGATGCTCGCGACGCCCTTAATGTTGGGCAATTCACATTTGAGCTGCCCAATGGCAGCCACGGGTTGTAGCCATAGAATCAACCCTAGCAACAGCCTTGCGATGCTCATCATTTCCTCATTTCTTCACTGGAGGCGCTTCGTGCTCGTGCCGGTCAGGTGTGCAGGTTCTGGCCGGAGGATATGGATTTTGGTCGAAAGGGTTCGGTATCGTGTTCGGCATGGTATTGGGGTCGTTGAAGTAATCAACCGGATTCATTTCACGACCAGCTTGGTCATACACCTGAAAAAGGAGGGGTCAGGCACCAACAGGCAGTTCTACTCACCCCACGGATGTGATTTGAACTTTTCACCATCCCAAACAAAAAGGATCCCAGGACCCCCAAACTTTATGACTAATCCTTCTCGCTTGGAATTGCTTTTCAACGTCGGGGTCGCGTCGGGAGTGAGAACGATCCATCCGTCACATGGCCGTCCTCTTTGCGGCGAGATTATGGCTTTGGGCCTACTGCTGAGGACGAACACTATGGCTTCCTCGTGAGAAAAATTAGCTGTCACAAGAACGGCGAAATCTGGCTTTCCATCTCCGTCAAAATCACCCCGTTGATAAAAAGGATTGACCCGCGTTGAGATCGAGTACCGATCCCACAAGTGTTGTTGTGCGAATTTGGCGGATACCTCATCTGGAAGTGACAAATCAATAGAAGGATCGCTAGCAAAGAGATTCACGTTGAAACATAGCATTAAACACAATAAGGCCACCTTGATCAT
>JBAVHJ010000750.1:0-2334 GCA_049685715.1 Terriglobia bacterium
GTACACGACCCGATCCGAACCGAATGCACATCGCCGCGGATCACCACTTGAAACCACACCGAAGCGTGCTCCGCGATTTCAACGTCCCCAATGATATCAGCGCTCGGCGCAACATAAACGCCCTTCGCGATTCGGGGGGTCTTGCCCTGAAATGAGAGGATCATCCCGCTCTCCCTGACGCTTACGGATCTGGCCTGCAAAGGAACGCAGAAAACTAACACAAGGATTTTGAAATGGCAAGGAAAGGGGCTGGTCCGGGAATTGAGTCTGCTGCGATGTGACTGAATTGGACAGAAGGCTTTCGGCACCGGGGCCGACGCTGGATTCCCGACTTTCGTTCACCCATTCTTCAATCGGTACGGCACTTGCGGATTCGTTGCCCTGGCCTTGATCATCGTCCGGGATGTGGAAATGGCGTCACTCCCCCGGGCGTGGGCCTCGAGCACCCGCAGAATATCGGGAAGCAGCGGTCGGTCCATGACGGAGCCCACGTACTGGTAGAGTATCCGACCCTCTTCATCCAGGAGAAACGCAGCGGGACGTGCGACGTTTACTCCCATCAGCCCCACCGCCTGGTAAATCCCAAACTGACGCGTCACTGCCCGATCGCCGTCAGCCAGAATCTTAAACGGGAGCTTTTCCTGCCGGGAAAATCGCAAGATGGGAGACAGGGGCTGCGAAGCGATGAGGACCACCTCACAGCCCCTCGATTGCAGCCCTTCGATTGACTGGAGGAGTTGTCGCATAAACCGTCGACAAAAGGGACACCAGGTTCCACGGATAAATCCCAGGAGCAACGGCCCTCGACCGAGCTGGTCCCTGAGCGAGAGCCAGGAATCCTCGTCGTATGGCAAATCAAACTGAGGGACCCGGTCGCCCAACTGGAACCTTGATGTTCGGGAAGGCATGCTGGCGTCCTTTCCCTCCCAGCGGAGGGTGGCCGGCTAAATCCTTGGAAGGACGATTCCCTTTTGAGCCTGGTATTTTCCGTGCTTGTCCTTATAGGAAATCTCACACACTTCGTCGGCCTCAAAAAAGAGGATCTGACACAGCCCTTCGTTCGCATAAACCTTGGCTGGCAGCGGTGTCGTGTTTGAGATCTCGAGGGTCACGAATCCTTCCCACTCCGGCTCGAAGGGGGTGACATTGACGATAATTCCGCACCGCGCATAGGTGGATTTCCCCACACACACCGTCAGGATGTTCCGAGGAATACGAAAGTACTCCACGGATCGCGCCAGCGCAAAGGAGTTCGGCGGAATAATGCACACCTCACTCTTGACCTCGACAAACGAGCGTTCGTCAAAATTCTTGGGATCAACGACGGTCGAGTTGATATTCGTGAAAATTTTGAACTCATCGGAAACGCGAAGGTCGTAACCATAAGAAGAGACGCCGTACGAGATCTTCCCTTCCCGAACTTGCCGGTCAGCAAAAGGTTCGATCATGCGATGGTCCATCGCCATGCGGCGAATCCAGCGATCCGACTTAATACTCAAGATGAATGAAGTCTCCTTGAAGAGTGGGAAGCGAAAGGCGAGGCAAAGATATCATCGATGGATTTTTCTTGGCAAGACGATTTGAGGACGGGTTAGTGGCACACATTGCCGACCCTCCGGCACGGCACGCTCGAGGATTCAAGTCTGGGACGGGAATGACTCAATCGGCTTGCAGTAGCTTCTCATTATTGCGGAGGGAGGGAATAAAGATTCCTTTCCGAGGTCATACAGATTGCACTCAATTCAACACGGGTGAGGGTGGGTTACAGTGCAGCCTCAGCCCACGATAGAAAAGGCCCCACGGATGCCGGCACAAGGATTTCTCGGAACGGGCGCGTCGTTTAGAGCGGACATAAATCTAGTTGCACAGATGGTCATGGGGGTGACCCTTCTGGCCGGCATGCTGCTGGCGCGACGCAAACATTTCATCGCTCACGGAATCTGTCAGTCGACGGTGCTGCTTTTGAATGCGGCGATGATAGGGGCGCTGATGTGGCCCTCATTTCACCAACAAGTCCTGCCGCCGCTGCCGGAGCATCTGGGCGAGCGATACTACGCCGTGGCTGTGGTCCACGCCCTGCTGGGAGCTGCAGCTGAATTGCTCGGCCTTTATATCGCCTTGGTGGCCGGAACGAACCTCCTCCCCCAACGGCTTCGTTTTCAACGCTGGAGGTTCTGGATGCGTGCGGAACTGGGGCTCTGGTGGGTAACCATTTTCACGGGCGTTGCCGTATATCTCCTCTGGTATCGGACATCGGGGTTGCCCTCATGAGGCCATCAGCGGCACCCGACAAGCAAAGGCCTT
Source organism: Terriglobia bacterium (assembly GCA_049685715.1). Taxonomy (GTDB): domain Bacteria; phylum Acidobacteriota; class Terriglobia; order JAIQFV01; family JAIQFV01; genus JAIQFV01. The sequence goes on from JBAVHJ010000750.1 coordinate 2,305, forward strand.
GTTGGATTTCACCGCTTTACCGTGTTTGAC
>JBAVHJ010000751.1:0-41748 GCA_049685715.1 Terriglobia bacterium
GTATTTGTAAAGCGGCTCATTGGGATGCCGGGTGACACCATTCAAGTGAAACAAAAACAGCTTTATGTGAACGGAAACCTGGTCCAGGAGCCGTGTGTCATCCATCGGGACTCCCAGATTTATCCCGACAGCGAATGGATCCCCCGTGAGGCGCGCATTCGCGACAATTTTGGCCCCGTCACCGTTCCACCTGATCATTACTTTGCTATGGGTGACAACCGTGATGAATCCTTGGACGGCCGCTACTGGGGTTTTGTGCCGAGAGAAAACATGGTGGGTGAACCCATCTTTATCTACTGGTCGTTCGATGCGCCGACGGACGTATGGACGGCGACTGATATATCGGATCGGATTCGGGGAGATGCGGATATTCTCTACCATTTCTTTATCCGCACCCGTTGGTCTCGGATGGGAAAGATTATTTCAAGCGGCTGTGGCGTACGGGACTAATCTGGACTCGGACCATAGAATAGACCCAAACATTCCTCCTTAAGCGGCGCAAAGTCCGCCGTCATCACTGCTCCCCGGGGCCTTGACTTTCGATCCATCTCTTCAACCCCCACTTTCAACCCCTGCGGCTTGTCGAGCGACAGCCTCCTTCTGTCCCGTCGGACAAATATCGAGGAAAGGACAGATCAGGCATTTGGGCTTTCTCGCCTGACAGATCCTGCGTCCGTGCCAGATCAATTGATGTGAGAATGCAATCCACCGATCCCGGGGAATGATTCTCATCAAATCCAGCTCAATTTTCTTGGGATTTTTCTGCCGCGTCAGGCCCAAGCGCTGGGAGAGTCGTTCCACATGAGTGTCAACGACAACCCCACTGGCGATCCCGAAAGCTGTCCCCATAACCACATTGGCTGTTTTCCGGGCTACCCCCGGCAGGGTCAATAACTCCTCCATCGTTCGTGGTACTTTGCCGTTAAATCGCTTGAGAATGATCCGGGATGCGGCGCGGATGTTCTTTGCCTTGTTGCGAAAAAATCCGGTCGAGCGGATTTCCTTCTCAAGGCTAGATTGTGAAACTCGGGCAAAATCGGCGGGGTTGCGATACTTTTTGAACAGGGATTGGGTCACGAGGTTCACGCGCTCATCGGTGCATTGTGCGGAAAGGATTGTTGCCACCAGCAACTGGAAGGGATTTCTGTGCAGCAAGGCACATTCTGGGGTGGGATAGTGATGATCGAGCCGTCTAAATAAAATTTGAATTCGCTCTGTCTTTTCCATGAGGGTAAGAGGCTCTCTAAGCTTCACATGATTGACCAGGTAGGGTTTGCTTCAACTCGAAGATTTATGCAAATCACCTGCTCTTAATGTCAGAGCGCTCGCATCCAATGGAGTCGTCCAGAGAATGGACCAGGCCCACGGCGAGAGCATCTGATTTCCGGAAACTGCTGCCCATTCACTCAAACGCTGGAATCCCGGTGATTCTCTGCCCGATGATCAGGGTGTGGATGTCATGGGTCCCTTCATAGGTGTAAACGGATTCGAGATTGCTCATGTGCCGAAAGATCGGATACTCGTCGGCAATCCCCTGGGCCCCCAGGATTTCACGGGCACGTCGGGCACATTCCAGTGCCATCCAGACGTTGTTCCGCTTGGCCATGGAGATGTGCGCAAAATCGGCTCGGCCCTTGTCCTTGAGTCGCCCCACCTGAAGGACCATTAATTGTCCCTTTGTGATCTCAGAAATCATCCATACCAGTTTCTCCTGGATGAGCTGGTGACTGGCGATGGGTTTGTCGGCAAACTGTTTACGGCCCAGGGCATATCGCAAGGCCGTGTCATAGCAATCCATGGCCGCTCCGATGGCTCCCCAGGCAATCCCGTAACGCGCCGCGGAGAGACACGAGAGAGGGGCCTTCAGGCCTTTCGCCTGAGGCAGGCGGTTCTCCACCGGAACCAGACAGTCCTGTAACAACAAGCCGCTTGTGACGCTGGCACGAAGTGAAAATTTTCCATGAATATCGTAGGCTGAAAATCCGGGACGGTTTTTTTCCACCAGGAACCCGCCGATCTCGTCCCTTTCATCTTCGACTTTGGCCCACACCAGGGCCACGTCGGCGATACTGCCGCTGGTGATCCACAGTTTTTCTCCGTTCAAGACATAACCATCGCTCTTTTTTTTCGCCCGGGTGCGCATTCCGGAGGGATTGGAACCAAAATCCGGCTCGGTCAGACCGAAGCAGCCGATGGCCTTTCCGGACTGCAATTGGGGGAGCCAATGGGACTTTTGTTCATGGCTTCCGTAGGTGTAGATGGGGTACATGACCAAGGCGCCCTGCACACTGACAAAGCTCCGCAGGCCGCTATCGCCTCGTTCCAGTTCCTGCATGATGAGCCCATACTGAACGTCCGACATCCCCGCGCATCCGTACCCTTCCAGATTGGCGCCGAAGAATCCGAGTTCCGCCATTTTCGGCACCAGCTCCAAGGGAAAGGTCGCATTGCGATTGTGTTCCGTGATGACCGGCAGCAGCTCGTTATCAACAAACTCGCGCACTGTCTTGCGGACTAACAGTTCCTCCTCTGAAAAAAGAGAATCAATCTCCATGAAGTCGACACCCTTGAATAAAGACATCGGCACACTCCTTTAGCGGTCCGTGAACGTGTAATCGAAGATGACTCTCGCCTGAATTCCGAAATTTGAACATTAGCGAGGGAATCAAATCGCCAGTCCGCTCCGAAAATGCAGTCTCCTACCGGGACCTTCCCGAAGAGGGAACACGTGCGTCCCAATTCGCATCGGAGCTCGCGTGGCCCTCTCATCGGCGAGCGAAATACCGGGGCACCCTCCCGCGTCAGTTCAGAAATCAGGTTACAATCGTGTGCTGAGTGTAGACTCAGCAGAACAAAATTTCAAATGACGGGTGACTCTTCCCATTACCACTGAAGGACCCCGCGTCCATGCTATAATTGCCCTCTTTCCTGAGTCCCAGGTTTGACCGAGAGAGGATGATCCACTTGAGGAGGACCTTCAAATCGACCCTGGCAATTGCGTTGTGTGCATCGGCTATTCCAATGACGGGTCTACGAGGGTATTGCGGCAGCGACGGAATCGCCAGGGCGCCCTTTTCCCAGGCGGGCCGGTCTCGCATGAACCCCGTACAGGTGCAAGGCGCCGTGGATGGTCACCGCGTCGTTCGAGGGAAGCCCTTTTCGGTTCGCCTGTATGTAAGGATTGAGAATGGCTATCACATCAACTCCAATCGGCCAAGGGACAAGTTCTTGATTCCCACTCAGGTGATCTTAAAGAACACCTCCGATTTCACTTTCATGCCAGCTAAATTCCCTCCGGCCCTGGATCGCAAACTGGAATTTTCAGAGGATAAACTCCTCGTGTTTGAAGGAGAGGTACAGTTCGAAGTCCCCGCCCTTGGTAACAGAGAAGCTTCATTGGGGCATAGAACCATCTCCGGAAGTCTGAAGTATCAAGCCTGCGACGAGAGCACCTGCTATCCCCCCAAGACCATATCCTTTGAGATTGCAGTGGAGGTAGTCCAGTAAAGACTCCCGGTGTTCACGGGCCGCTGCGCTTGCGGGGTCGTGTTGAGGATCGGTCCCCCGGATCTAAAACTTTTCCGCGACCGCTTTTGACTGCAGGAAGAGCAGCAAGTAGTCACGGCCCCCCGCCTTGGAATCCGTCCCGCTCATGTTGAATCCGCCAAACGGATGAACATCCACGAGCGCCCCGGTGCATTTGCGGTTGATGTACAGATTCCCGACATGGAATTCAGTTCGGGCATACTCGATGTGCGAGCGATCCCGTGAGTAGAGCGCTCCGGTCAAGCCGTACTCCGTGTTATTGGCAATTTCCATGGCTTGTGAAAAATCCTTGGCGCGCAAAGCGGCGAGCACGGGACCAAAAATCTCTTCGCATGAGATTCGCGCCTTGGGATCCAGGTCTCCTATAACGGTCGGCTGGATGAAATACCCATTCCCCGCCTTTTCATCTCTGCCTCCCCCGATGAGAAGCTGTCCTTCCTTCTTTCCAATCTCGATGTAATGCAGGATGGATTCATAAGCCGATTTGCTCACGACAGGGCCCATGTAATTTTTCTGATACCGGGTGGGCCCCACCGTTATTTTCCGGGTGCGCTCGAGGATTTTTTCCATCGTCGACTCGTACACCTTCTCCTCAATGATGACGCGGGAGCATGCCGAGCACTTCTGGCCCTGAAAGCCAAATCCCGAGGCCACCACGCCCTCTGCCGCCGCGTCGAGATCCGCCGTCCGATCGACCACGATGGTGTCTTTCCCACCCATTTCCGCGACTACGCGTTTGATCCAGTTCTGTCCCGGAGATACTTTGGCGGCAAGTTCATTAATGCGCAGGCCAACGGCTTTTGATCCTGTGAACAAAATAAACCGGGTGCGTGGGTGGGACACCAGGAAATCGCCGATCTGCCCGCCGCTCCCAGGCAAGAAATTAAGCACACCCGGAGGCAACGAAACGCCTTGCATGAGTTCCGCGAACTTATAGGCAATGAGAGGAGACTCGCTGGAGGGCTTGAGCACTACACAGTTTCCTGCGACGATCGCGGCAGTGGCCATGCCGACGGTAATGGCCAAGGGAAAATTCCAGGGCGGGATGACTACTCCCACTCCGAGGGGGATATAGAACGCGTCATTGTGCTCATCCGGCACAGGAGAAGGAGTCAGCGGCTGGGGGAGACCATAGCGAATGGCTTCACGGGCGTAAAACTCGATGAAGTCAATGGCCTCGCTGACATCGGCATCCGCCTCGTACCAGCTTTTTCCGACCTCAAATACCATCCATGACATGAATTCCATCTTGCGACGGCGCATTTCTGAGGCCGCCGCAAACAGGTAATTGGCTCGCCGGCGCGCTGGCAGTCGGGACCAGTCGTGAAATGCCTCCCAGGCTGCATCGATTGCTTTTTCAGCCAGGGCTGGGTTCGCCCGGTGAAACGAACCCAGAACCTGATCCTGTTGAGAGGGGTTGATTGAGGGCAGCAAGTCCCCCGTCTCGAATCGTTCGCCACCAATTACGATCGGATATTTTTGGCAAAACTGCTTTTCAACTGCCAAAAGGGCAGTTTCCATGGCAGCAACGTTCTGCTGGCTTGTGAAGTCAATTAAAGGCTGATTCTTAAAGGGATGAAACATAGGATAGTCCTTTCAAGAGAGGCTATGATTGCGGGTTGAACGGTGCCTGTGGAGGAACAGTCTTCGACACCTCAATTCCTGACTGAACGCGGACACCCAAGGCAGCATAAATATCCTACGCGATTTTGGCCGGACTGCCAAGCGGCCAAGTCGGAGGGCAAAAGCATCGCTTGTTGGGCTCTGCGGTTAATGAGGCGGAGGAAAGGGGGATTTGCCGGCCACGATTACTGCGCCCGATCCTTCTCGAGAGTCGAAGCATCGCTCATGTGGTCAAACCCACAGACCCGTTGCTGGCCAAATCCAGGTGACCCAGGCACTCTTATCTTGTTGAAATACTGCTCGAAAACTCACCTCGGTAGACGATTTCAGGGGCTTGTGAGATTCGAATTGTAAAATTTTGGTCCGGGTATATTTCCGATCCCTCCTCCTCACCCTTAATACAATGAAAAGGGAAGTAATCCCGAATCTCCGGGGTGGTCAGCCGGAAAATCCAAATCGGGGATGCTTCCAGGAATTATATCGGATAGGATTTTGACAGTTGATGGATCTGCTTTGAGATTTTTAAGACGGATCACTGTCAAAAGAGAAAGGGGAGGAGTCGTGGAAACTGTGATTGAGTACAAAAACGAATACCATGGGCGGTTATACACCTGCCAGTACAAGATAGAATATCTTCAATTCCGGGGATGCTACACGATGACCCTTGTTCCGGAGAGCGTGCAGTGGGATGAACAAGAAGCGCCGACCCTGGAAATGTGACTTCCCTCATTGGGATACGAAAACGCAGGATTTTGGGTATTCTTAACATTCCTTTTTTGCAGGCTGAATCTTTGTATGCCGCAGTCTGAGTTAGGACCACGGCTCCCGCAAGCGTTAACCTGATAGCCTCTCCCCGCACACAAAACTTTTTCTTACGCGACCACCCCATCTGTATCATTCAGAAGAACCAATGTCCGCCCACCTACCCCATAGACTCCTGAGGGCGAGACGCTTTACGGGACCAGATGCTTGAACACGTGGGAAGAGGGCCAACGTCCAACGGGACGCAAATCTCCCCTTGCCTGCAAAGTGGACTTGCTAAGATGGATTGCCCGGGCTCCCCCGAACTTTCCCTCAAGGCACATAGTCAATCCTTTGCCTAATGCACTCAATAAGACGGATTTGGACGAGGGTAAGAGTCTTGTGTGCCCATGACCCCCGGCGTCTGCAAGGAACACTAGCCTACGTTGTTATTTCGACAAATTCTAAGGGTATCCTCCAATAAGAACGGAGGACCCATGGAGAGCATCATTGAGTTCAAAAGCTCACTCGATGGGCGATCCTATTCCTGCCAGTACAGGCGAATGTATTCCGAATCCGTTGGTTGCGATATCCTCACTATGGTCCCTGGAAGTCTTCGGTGGGAATCCCTATCCTCGGAAGAAAATCCTCATCCCGATTCAGGACAGGCCATATACGAGCGATTCTCACGCCGTGTTTCGATCGAAGCCAGCCCGATGGAATAACAGGGATTAGGCAATTCAACACAAAGTTCATTGGATCTCCGCGTCCATCACTTTGATCAAGCGTCCAATGCTTGAGATCGAAGAGAAGGATGATGAACTGGGATCCTCACTCGGAGCCCTCCTTAATTCGGCTCCTCGACCCGTGGCCTGAGGCCCAGCGCGGCTTCCATCATCGCCCGAAAAATCTGTCGTTTCAGGCGGCGTTTCAAGTTGATGTAGTCCTGGTCTTCGAATAGTTGAGTCAAGATGGAATGGATACTCCGCGAAGCACGGGCGAATTGAATCATGCGCGTGGTGAACTCCCCTCCCCAGAAATGTCCCGTGTAGAATGTGGGCATCAATTGAGCCGCCCGTTGATGATTAATTCCGAAATCCTCCCGCACCCTGACCGGGTATTGATCGATTCGGCCTTCCAAGAGAGACTGAACGAGAAGTTCCGCTGAGCGAATTGCAAAATAAATACCTTCCCCTGTGATGGGATCCACCAGCCCTGCCGCGTCGCCGATCAGCGCCCAGTTCGGACCCGCTATTTTCATCCGGCGAATCGTATCGAGTTCCGGCGTCGGAATCAGCGCAGAGTAGAAATAGGTGTCGCTGGGAATATCGTTTCCGTATATTTCTTGCGCAAAGTGCCGCAGCATTGATTTCAGTTCATCGGCACTGTGATCTGAAAGTTTGGAGCAAATACCAAGTGAAAGATGGTCGCTTCGAGGGAAAGTCCATATGTAGCCCTTAAACTGTTTAAGGAATTTGATCCGGATGAAATCTTCGCAGACGGGGAGGTGGTAACCCATCGCGGAGCTGTAGTCCAAATGGGTGAAATTATGAGCCAAGTTATCAGCCATAGAGCTCTTTGCCCCGTTGGCGATCACGACAAAGTCAGCCTCAAATGTTCCCTGGGTGCTGTGCAAGATCCAGGGGGCCATGGACTTGCCGGAGGACCCATTCAGACCCTCACCGGTTCCCTTTGATTCGAGGGCCTTAATGTGAGTTGACACGAGGCACGCGCCATGGGAGAGCGCCCTCTTGAGCATGAGTTCATTCAACGCTTTGCGCGAATAGATAAAGAGGGGAACGCGGAGGGGGAGATGGATGCTTCGCCCTTCATGATCAAGGAGTTCGATGTGCCGGATCGATTTCTTCTCCGCCTTGGCATCCAGTAGAAAGGGATAGCGTTGAATCCCCTTGGCGGTGACTCCGCCGCCACAGGGTTTCTCCCAAGCTCCGCCTTTTCGCTCAAAGAGCGCAACCTCGTGGCCCGCCTCGGCCAACAGCGAGGACGCCATAGCGCCGGCCGGTCCAGCTCCCACCACAGCGATCTTCATTTTTGAAATTGTAGTAACCTCATCTCAACTCTCAAACCGGTTCCGAATCAATTCCCAATTCGAGGACACCAGAGGAGTGCATGATGACTTCGTTCGGGACCTCTGCGTTGAAATTCATGGCTTTACTCCGGGGGGAGTTGGAATAGCCCGGGAGGTGGGATAAGCAATCGCCAATTCCGGATGTCCGGCGAGTGCTTTGAGTATGGCCCGGTTCATGGCGTCACGCATCTTGTTGCGTTCGTGAACCCGTGTAAAATAAACAAAACGAACCTCGACGCCGCTTTCAGCGATGCGCGTGTAAACAGCCGGCATCGAGGGACTCACTCCGGCCCCCCAGTGTGTAAGAGATTCTTCCTGCGGGATTAGTTCCCGAACTTCCTGGTCGCCGCTGAAGAATTCATTTATGACACTTCGAGCAGCCGCCCGCATCAGCTCCACCGCCGATTCCCAGTCGGTTTCGAAAGTGAATGTCAACCGGATCTCATCGTTGATGAAGGGTTGGGGCTTGGTATAGTTGAAGAAATAGTTCTTAAACACGAAGCTGTTCGGGATGAAAACACGGCGGCCCGTGGGGACCTCGTTGGTGATCCAGTTGCCAACCTCCAGGACGACGAGCCGGAGCACGCCGATATCGACCACGTCTCCCTTCACGCCGGAGACTTCGATCCGGTCGCCGATGGAGAGGCCCCGGCGTCCGATGATGAAGAACCACGCCACGAAGCTGACGATCACATCCTGTAAAGCAATGGCGATCCCGGCGCCGGTCAGCCCTAGAAATGATGAGAATGAGCCCAGGTCTCCAAAGAGCGTGTAGAGGAAGATAATCGTAATAATCAGGCGGCTGGAATAAGTAATGAGCTTGTGGATATAAAACCGATCTTGGTCTTGTGTGACGATGCGTTCGGGGATACGGCGGAGGAGGCGTGCCAGGATCCAGATAATGAATGCAAAGATCAGAAAGAGGAGAATCCTCCGGGCCAGAGCCAGCAGAATTGAATTGCGCTGGGCGCTTACTTCTTCGATGTCGTCTTCGGTCTGGGTAAGCCTTTTACTTGAATCGTTCAGCCGGGATTGCTCTGAGGCGAGTTTCTTTTCGAGCTGGCCGCGCCTGGGGTTCTCCTCGCCGGTTTTGCTTACGGCGGGGGTGGCTTGAATTCGAGTGGTGAGGTCATCTACCTCCGCCTGAAGTTTTTCGATTTCCGATTCAAGACTGGATCGCTCCTGACGCAGCTTGACCAGCTGCTGTTGATCCTGCCAAAGGTGTTGTAACATCTCCACTACGGAATTCGGCGCCGCCAAGGAATCGGCGCCACGTCGTGTGCTGCTTTCGGGTGACAACGGAGTGGAAGTAAACGAAAGGCCGTTCAGTTGGAGAGAAAACGACAGCAGCCCGTAACAGAGGAGAGCTCCATACCGGATCCGCCAGCCGCGTGCCTTCTTGTGCATTTCCACGGGACACCTGAGTCGAGATAGTTATAGAGGCCACTCGAATTATAGGGACGCAAGGAGGAAATATATATCAGTATTTATGTTCGGAGAAGGAGGAAGTCTGAACTTGATATTCGCCAACCGTAGGAGAGCGAAGGGGGAGGAGATCCTTGGATTTCATTGGAAAGTGAGTGGTGGAATGTCCCTCTGGTTTCGACTGTGTTATGATTTCCATATGACCTTCGAACTCTTTCACGTCAGCTTTGGTTTTCGCAGAGCCACCGCGATGGCTTACGATGAAGACCGCAAATACTATCAGTTGTTCCTCGACCTGGACCAGAAGATAAGATCGGGGGACCGCTGGGTCGTTCCCAGGGAATTGCAGCCCGGCATGAAGTTTGAATTGACCGCCGAGGAGATCACGCGGGCCAAAACCGCCTGAGTCCGGGAGTCTTCCCTCCGGACCCCTCGTGCGACCCGGGAAAGGATTTCATCATTGAGTCCAAATATCGAAATTTGAAGCGCACGAGAGGATCCACCCTCTTCCGAACATGAAATTTCAGCCGCTGACATTGCTTGTTTAAGCCGCAGTCCTACCCATGCGAGATCTTAAATCCCGCAGAGCCGAGGGGACAGCAAAAGGGCTGCTCTTTCGGGCAGCCCAAGGTCGACAGCACTCTCCCTGAAAATTCAAAAAATCAGTTTCAAAGCCATTTGAATATTTCTTGGACCGCCTCCGCCGAGGAAGGGATTCCCAATCCCCACATCCGGTGTGACGGTGATCGGCAGAAAGCCGATCCCCCGGCCCGTGACCGGATTAATGCCATTCGTACTGGCGTCAGAGGAGAAGCCCGGAAGCAGCGGCGAGCTGAAGTTGGGATGATTAAACAGGTTGAAAAATTCCGCGCGAAACTGCAACTTCACTTTTTCGGTCAGGGGCGTCATTTTCATGATTGCAAAGTCGAAGTCCTGGTAGTGAGGACCCCGCAACGCGTTCCGGCCCAGCGTCCCGAAATGCTGCGTCCCCGGGATACATGAGGCCGCGCTCCCATCGCCCGTGGGATCCAGGCGGCAGGGAACCGCGAATGCCGACAGATTCAAGAAGGAGTCCGGACCATGGGTCCCCGCGAAGGGGTCGCCGACGAGATCGGGACGAGGGAAGAACTCTCCCGTTCCATTGTAGTCATCGAATAAATTCACATGGAAGGGCGCTCCCGACTGCAACGAAAGCGCGCCGCTGACCTGCCAACCTCCAGTGAGCCGTTTCCAACTTTGGGACCATGAGGGAATCTCGTAAGAGAAGGTCCACGACACGCGGTGCCGGATGTCGAAGTTGGAGTTGGCGCGCTCGAGATCCGGGCGGAAGCTGTTCTCCGGTTGCGTGGCGTTGGCTACGTAGTCTTGCCCGTCGCTGGCATTATCAATGGAATGCCCGTAAGTCCAATTCACCCCGGAGGTGAATCCGTGCACATTGCGGAACGACAGGCTTGTTTGCAGGCTGTTGTAGTTGGAGGCGGCCGAGGTCTCCAGGTTGTTGACGTAGAAGAAGGTGCCCCCCGAAGGGGCAAAGGGGCCGTTATCAAAAGGCCGTGAGGTCGACACCGCCGGGTTCGGCGGCTGATTGATGTCCCGATATCGGAACAGCTTGCGGCCTTGCGAGCCGACATAGCCGACTTGCAGGACAACACCCTTAGCGATCTCCTGCTGGACATTCAGGCTGAAATTCTGGATGTAGGGTGTCCGCAAGTCGCGCTGGGTGGCGAAAACATCGGAGTCCGAGAACCCGGTGAATACGGGGGCCCCTCGCTGCAGTGTGTCGATCGTTGAAAACGAAAAAAGGACTCCCGAAGGGCCGATCGGATTGTAGGCCGCACCCGGATTGAAGGTGTTAAAGGGGAGCTGACCGACAAAGAAATCCTGTGAGAAGGCATCATAGAACAATCCCCATCCTGCTCTTAAGACAGTCTTGCCTTTTCCGGTCAGGTCCCATGCGATTGAAAGTCGCGGGGCGAAATTGTTGAGGTCGCGGTTGTACAACCGGTCGAGACCGTTGGCGCCGACCGGGACAAGGCCCAGCTTGGGATCAAAGTTGCTGAATCGATTCCGTTCCTCTCCGATGACTCCGTAGTAATCCCAGCGCAGGCCATAATTGAGAGTCAGATTTCGACGCACTTGAAAGCTATCCTGAATGTACCATCCGTACGAGTTCTGAAACGTCCCTCGCTGGGAATCGCCGCGCGCACTGCGGCCGCCGCTCAGGTTTCCCTGGAGAAAGTCCTGGAGCGAAGCAAAATCGAGACGGCCGCGGTAGCCGGCATCAAAGAAGCCATTCACAAAGGTGCGCCTGAATTCATATCCCAGTTTGACGTTGTGCCTCGGCAGCTTCCAGGAAAAGTTGTCGATGAATTGCCAGTTGGTATCGACCCGACCGCGCGGGACTGAAAGAGTCGAGCCAATCGAGGCGAGCGAGGATCCTAGCGCGGGATCGTTGCGGATTCGAATGAAAGGCAAACCAAAATCACGCGGATTCACTGCACCCGTATTCAACCCGATGGAATTTGGATCGAAATTATTGTCTTCCGGCAAAAACTGCTCCACAAAACGGTTGTACCCAAACCGCGCTTCATTGACCTTGGTGGTGGAAAAAATGTGGATATAGGAGAGGGAAATGAGCTGGACGCGGGTGGGCGTGACCGTGTTAAAACCGGGAAGAACGTTGCCTGACAGGATGGCCAGGGGAAAGCTCTGGCCACTATTTCCATAATAGTATCGACCGGTTACGGTATTGTTCGCGTTAAAGGTGTGATCCAGTTTGGCAATAAAGCTGTCGACGTTATTAAAGGCGCGGGTGGTGATGAAGGCATTGGGGGTGGGATCGAACAGCGGCACGGGCCGATTGGGAGCGGGCCACGGATTTCGGGCCAGAATTCCCTGGATAATCGGGTTCGTCGCGCCTCCCAGGGCTGCAATCTCCCTGGGATCGGGCACGCGGGCCACACTGTTCAGTCCGACACGCTCCCGCTGTCCCTCATAATTCACCAGCCAAAAGGTCTTATCATGAATGATCGGACCGCCCAGGACAAAACCGAATTGGTTGTTACGAAATGCGGTTTTGGAGTCTGTGCTGGGGTTGAAGAAATTACGAGCGTCGAGTTTGTCGTTTCGGAAAAACTCGTACACGCTGCCATGAATCTGGTTTGTGCCTGACTTGGTGACAATGTTCACCACGCTGCCGGCATTCCGTCCGTATTCCGGTTCGAAATGAGAGAGGACCCCCACCTCGGCGATCGCTTCGATGGGAAGAATGGTGGCGGGGGTGCCAAAGACACCTGCCTCGTTGATGGCCGGAAGATTACGATAGCCGTCGTTCATGTCCGTGCCATCCAGGAGGTAGTTGTTCGATCTTCCACGGTTGCCATTGACGCTGAACAGACCAAATGAACCCGGTGAATCGGTGGTTCCGTCGGGCGCCCCACTCGCCCCGGGGACCAACACGAGCAGCTTATTGAAGTCACGGCCATTGACCGGTAAGCTCTCGGCCTGCTGGCTTTCGATCAATCCCCCCAAGGTGTTATCGGTGGTGTCGACCAGCGGCACCGAGGCTTCAACTTCCATCGTCTGCTGGAGGGTGCCAGGCTTCAAGGTGACGTCTACTCGCCGCTCGCCCGCCACCTCAACCTTCAGGTTCGTAACCACGGCTTTCTGAAATCCTTTCACTTCAACAGTCATTTCGTAAGTTCCGATGGGAAGTTCCGCTACCACGAAATTTCCCACCGTATCCGTGGTGGTGGTTCGGATCAGCCCCGTGGCTGAGTTTTTTACAGTGATGCTGGCGCCCGGCACCACCGCGCCCGAGTTATCCAATATGGTTCCGAGGATTGTCCCCCGGAAGGTTTGTGCAAATCCCAGACTGGTCAAAAAAATCAGAATCGCGAGCGATACGGTTATCACGTAACGGGGACGGCGATTTAAGCCACGCATGGTGACCTCCTGTTGCCGAATCGAACGGTTGGTGATGAACGGTCTGTTGTCGGTTGTGTAACCAGTGGAGTACCCGCAGATTATAAGCAAAAGGGAGGGAGGAGAAGAAGCGTTTCTTTTTGAGCCAAAAAGTCAGGCACCCGATTGTGCATATTGAACCTTGACTTTGACTTCAACAGGATGAAATGATTCTTCCGCTCGGATTTCTTGAGTGGAGAAGAGAGGCTGCGTTGTCATGGATCTCGTTGACTATTTCAGAAAGCAACAAGGTCAGATCGTTGGGATGATCAGGGAACTAGTCGAAATGGAGTCTCCCTCGGATGACAAGGCAGCCATTGATCTATTCGTGGACCACCTTTCGACTCAGTTTCGCTCTGTGGAGGTGGCGTCGAGGGTCGTTCGCGCCAACGGGTTTGGAAACCATCTCCGTTTGGTCGCGGGTCGGGGACGAAGGCAGGTCTTCGTTTTGGGGCACACCGATACCGTATGGCCCAAGGGGACCCTTCAACGGATTCCATTTAGAATTGAAGGGAATCGTGCGCGTGGGCCGGGAATTTTTGACATGAAAGCGAGTCTCGCGGCTTTCTTCTTTGCCTTAAAGGCCATCCGCGACTTGAGCTTGGAGACCCCTCGACGGATCGTCGCCCTCTTCGATTCGGATGAGGAGGTGGGGAGCCACTCTTCGCGAAACCTTATCCTCTCGGAAGCCAAGAAAAGCGATCACGTTTTTGTCCTTGAGCCATCAATCTCACCTCACGGAGGTCTGAAGACGGCGCGTAAGGGGGTGGGTGTCTTCCGCCTGAAGGTTCACGGCGTGGCGGCGCACGCAGGCATCGCTCATGAAGCTGGGGTGAACGCCATTGAAGAGCTTTCCCGGCAGGTGGTAAGACTTCAGGCCATGACCCATCGCAGGAAGGGAACGACGGTCAATGTGGGCCTCATTAATGGAGGCACCCGTTCGAATGTGGTCCCCGCACATGCGGAGATTGAGATCGATGTACGAGTGAAAACGTCGCAGGATGGGCATCGAATTACAAAGCGGATTTACGGCTTGAGACCTTTTAACCGACGGGCTCGGCTCGAAATCTCTGGCGGTATCAATCGGCCCCCGCTCGAGCGCACTCCGGAGATCGCCGCTTTGTTCAGACGGGCCAGGACGATCGGCCGTGAATTGGGCCTCCATCTCATGGAAGGTTCGACTGGCGGGGGCAGCGATGGTAATTTCACAGCCGCCCTCGGTGTGCCGACCCTCGATGGGCTGGGTATGATTGGCGATGGAGCACACTCCGTGGATGAATATATCGTGTTGGATCGATTGCCGGAGCGTGTGGCGTTACTCACACGCCTGTTGACCATGAAATAAGGTTATCAGCGAGCCTCGCGGGCAGGAGTGGTAGGATGCGGTGGGCCGAGGAGCTCTGCCTGAATTCATCTTTGTACGAAACTCAAAAAGACCGCACGGTCCAGGCGTTTTCATGTCGCGTCAGATTAAGCCCCCACATAATAAACAACGTATCCTGAATGCGCCGAAGTTCCCCCACCAAAGCAATCGGCATTGGCTCATCCTGCCTTTAATTCTTGCGTGCCTGCTTGGCGGCTCCCTTTCTCTGGCTCAAAAGAAGAAGAAAGGGACTCTCGAGCCACAGCCCACCGGTCAGCCTCCGATTCGGGTCCAGGTCGACCTCGTTAATCTTTACACCGCGGTTTTTGATCAGAACGGAAAGATCGTGGCCGGCCTAAAGAAGTCCGATTTCACCGTCTTCGAAGACAATGTTCAACAGAATATCTCGATCTTCGATGTCGAGACCGACACGCCGGTAACGGTGGGGATACTTATCGATACAAGTGGAAGCATGGCCGACGGAAAGCTCGAAAAGGCCGAAGAAGCAGCCCAACAGCTTGCCCACACCCTTTCCCCGAAGGATGAAATCTTTGTGATGGGATTTACCGATCAACCCTATTCCCTGGTTGACTTCACCTCGGCGGACACGGATCTGAGCCGGATCCTCTCGCGACTGGTAGCCAAAGGCGCCACCTCAGTGGGTGCAGGGGTCGAAGAGGCGATTCTCAAAATGCGCGATGCGTCCAACAAGAAGCAAGCCGTCGTTGTGATTTCGGACGGGCTGGATATTCCGGGAGGCGGGGTGATCGATAAGATTCGAAGCCACGAGACCCTTGTCTATGCGATTGGTTTGAAGGGTGTCGGAGGCATCATGGGATTGGCGGCCCATATCCAGGCCCTCAATGTCCGGGGCTCGTCTCTCAACGTCTATGCCAACGAGAGTGGAGGCAAAGCGATCTTTGTGAAGACGCTGGATGAAGTGCCGCAGGCCTGCCGGGACATCGTCTATGATCTGAAAGGGCAGTATCAAATCGGATATTATCCTACCAATACCGCGCGGGACGGCAAGTACCGGCGTATCAAAGTGCAGATTCATTCCCCTGAATTCACGGTTCGATACCGCCGGGGTTATTATGCGCCCCGTCGGTAAGGACAAGAGTCAGAGGCCGGAAACGATCTTGTTGACAGCTGTCCCATCCCAGCGCTAGATTCATTCCCGTAAAACGATCGAGCGTTCGTTTTTTTAATATTTTCGACCTCTCGGGGATGCTCTTTCCCCCGGGGTCCATCTGACGGAGGAGGCCGCCATCATGATAGAGACCGGGCTCAAGAACAAGGTGGTGATTGTCACGGGCGGATCGGCCGGCATCGGCCGCGCGACGGCCCATCGCTTTGCGAAAGAAGGGTGCCGGATTGCCGCGTGGGATGTGAAGGAGGAAGGGGCTTCAGCCCTGTTGGAGGAGCTGAAATCCGCTGGTGGGGAGGCTGTTTTTCAGCGCGTGGATGTGACAGACGCTGCGGCCGTGGAGGCCGCGGTCCAAACGGTCATGACCCAATGGAGCAGGATTGACATTCTCATCAACAATGCCGGGATTACCAAAGATGCTCAGGTCGTGAAGTGGAAAGACGGGGCGGTGGCCTCGACCATGACCGAGCAGGCTTTTGATGCGGTCATCGCGGTGAACCTCAAAGGGGTCTTCCTTTGCACGCGTGCGGTAGTCCCTCATATGATCAGAGCGGGTTCGGGGGTGATCTTGAATGCCTCCTCAGTGGTGGGCTTGTACGGGAACTTCGGTCAGACGAATTACGCATCCACCAAGGCAGGCGTCATTGCCATGACCCAGACGTGGGCGCGAGAGCTGGGTCGTTACAAGATCCGCGTCAATGCGGTGGCCCCCGGATTTATCGCCACGGAAATGGTCAAGGCCATGCCCGAGAAGGTGATTCAATCGATGATCTCGCATACTCCCGTCGGACGCCTGGGTGAGCCGGAGGACATTGCCGATGCTTACGTTTGGCTTGCTTCCGACGCCGCCACTTATGTACACGGGACGGTGTTGTCGGTCGATGGCGGAATCGTGTTGGGGACTTAACAAATCCTTCTTCGAATACCACATTATAAAGGACAATTTTTATGAACCGTTATGGAACGATCGTTTCGACAGGTCGCTATCTTCCGGAGATCGAAGTCAGCAACGACACGCTTCGAAAGCAATTGGCTCATGTGCCGGATTTTGTTGACAAGATGGAGGCCGCGACGGGGATCATGACACGCTGGCACGCCCCGGAGGACTGGACGACATCGGATGTGGCGTTGCCGGCCGCGCGACAGGCCCTGGAGCGGGCGCATCGGAAACCTGAGGAGGTTGACCTGATTATCCTGGGTACGGATTCCCCCGATTACATTACCCCTTCTACTTCCGTTGTTCTCCAGCATAAGCTCGGTGCAATAAATGCCGGCACATTCGATGTCGGCTGCGCTTGTGCCTCTTTTCCTACGGGGCTTAACGCCGCGGCGGGCTTGATCGCAACGAACCCCTCGCTGCGCACAGTCCTGGTCGTGGGCGTCTATCTGATGCATAAACTGGCCGATCCAAAGGACCCCATGACCTTTTTTTATGGGGACGGCGCCGGCGCGGCGGTGATAGAACCGAGCGAGCATCCTGGTTTTCTTGCCGCGGCATTCAAAGCGGATGGGTCGTATCATAGCTATTGGGGTCTTTACTCGGGGGGAACTTTTGAACCGGCGAGTGAAGACGCACTCCGCGCCGGCCGGACACGAGTCAGAATGATCAATCGATATCCTCCGGAGATCAATGACCGGGGCTGGCCGACCATAGTCCGTCGAGTGGCAGAGAATGGTGGGTTTGAGGTTGAGGAAATTGACTTCATTATTTTCACCCAGGTCCGAAAACCTACCATTGAGCTTGTGATGAAGGATTTGGGATTGCCGATGGAGCGCACGCATACCGTGATGGAGAAGTTTGGTTACACCGGTTCAGCGTGCATCGGGATGGCCCTGGATGACGCACTAGAAAAAGGCAGGATCCGGTCAGATGACCTGGTGGTTCTGGTGGGCTCCGGGGTGGGCTACAATCAGGCGGCAACGGCCATCCGAATGCCTTGAACAAATCGCGCTAGTCTCGAATCCAGCAAGACCGGTGAAGATGCAGGAGCCAGGTGTCGGGTGTCAGGAGAAAGAAGCCGGAGGCCGGAAGTCAGAAATTAGAGATCAAAGGCCGGAAGCCGGAAAAAGTATTCAGATTTTGAACTTTGACCTTTGGTCTTTGAGCTGTCTCCTGGTCCTTAAAAGAGTATCTCCTTCCTAAATACATTCATGATTTCTGCGGATATCCTCGGAGAACGAGCTCGCCTCACCCCTGACAAAACGGCGCTCGTGTATATTCCCACCCAGGAACGATTCACTTATCGGGAGCTGAACGACCGGGCAGTGCGCTGTGGCCGGATGTTGATAGAGGTGTGCGGTTTGGAAAAGGGGGATCGGATTGGCATTCTGGCCCATAATCGAGTTGAAATTCTGGAGGCATTCTTTGCCGCCGGTAAGACAGGACTTGTTTTGGTTCCGCTGAACTCACGCCTTACCCCTCACGAGCTTGAGTTCATCGTGCGGGACGCTGAATTGAGTGTCCTCCTCTATGGAGGCGAGTTTTCGGAGACGATTGGTACCCTCAGAGGAAGGTTAGCATTGAAACATTGGATCGCGCTCGACCAACCTCTCGACTCAGGCGATGCGAGTTACCCTCTGGCCATCGGGGCCTTACAGCCCTCCACTGGAGAGGGTCCCTCCTGTGATCCAGAAGACCTTTATTGCCTGCTTTACACGAGCGGCACCACGGGAAAACCCAAGGGGGTCATGATTCCACACCGCATGGTGGCATGGAACGGGTACAACACGTCGATCTGTTGGGGCCTTCACGAGGACGATGTGGCTCCCATTTTTACCCCCCTGTATCACGCCGGAGGACTGGGTGTATTTCTCGTTCCAATCTTTGTGGCGGGCGGAACCATTGTCCTCCATCGCGGATTCGAGGCATCGGAGGTCTGGCGCACGATCGAGAAAGAGAAATGCACCGTTGTGTTCGGAGTGCCGACGATCTTCAAAATGTTGGTGGAAGCACCCGAGTTTGCCCGGGTGGATCTCACTCATATACGCTGGTTTATCAGTGGGGGGGCCCCATTGCCTCTCTACCTTATTGAGGCTTACCAGAATCGGGGCGTCGTCTTCAAACAGGGCTATGGCTTAACTGAGGTGGGTGTGAACTGCTTTTCGATGACGGTCGAAGAGTCGGTCAGGAAAGCAGGTTCCATTGGCAAGCCGATGATGTTGACTGAAGCGAGATTGGTTGATGCTCAAGGGATCGACGTACCAGAGGCTCAGGTGGGCGAGTTGCTGCTTCGGGGCCCGCATGTGAGTCAGGGGTATTGGAAAAATCCGGATGCCACTGCCATTGCACTCGACAAGAACGGCTGGTTTCATACCAGTGATCTGGCCCGGTGTGATGACGAGGGATTCTTCTACATCGCCGGCAGAAAGAAAGACATGATCATCAGTGGCGGGGTAAATGTCTATCCTGCCGAGATCGAAGGGGAACTGCTGCTTCACCCGGGGGTCAAGGATGTTGCGGTGATAGGAGTACCGGATCCCACCTGGGGAGAAGTGAGCGTCGCATTCCTCGTCGTCGGCGAGGGGGGCAACGTTTCCGGGGAAGAGCTTTCCCGCTTTCTCGCCAGCCGCCTGGCCAAATACAAAATCCCCAAACAATTCATCTCGATCGAAATGCTTCCTCGTACACCCTATGGTAAGGTTTTAAAATCCGAACTGAAGAAACAGTACCTTCAAGAGAGGACAGAAAAGTCCTAAATCGTTATGAAGGCAAGCGTTAGGTGGACTGACGAATCAGGGTAAGGCTGCTGTGATAATTTCCGCTGATCTGTATTAAAATACACCCCAAGTAACAAGGCACTTTTCGAGATCGTTTAAACGAGGAAAGGAAGTCATCATGTCAAAACCCATTTACATTGCATCATACCATCAATCCAAGTTCGGAAAGCTGATGGGCTTGACGGTTCCCGAGATCATTAAGAATGCTGTTGAGGGGGTGTGTAAGCCGATCGGAGCGGAAGCCACAATGTTGGATGTTGGCTCCATCGGAGCCGCCTGCAATTTTTCCCTGAACAAACAAGGGCTTTTGGCTGGTTTAATGGCCAGTGTTCCCGGGATGGAAGGGAAACCGATCGAAGCGGTTGAGAACGCCTGTGCCACCGGCGGTCAGGCGATTCTTTCAGTCATTCAAAAAATCCAGGTGGGCCTCGGTGAGGTGGGCATAGCTGTGGGATACGAGAAAATGCGCGATGCCGAGGGGAAAATGGATGGCAAACTTATTGGGGAAGTCTTGGGCTACTTCTCCCATCCGGATGAACGGGAGGGAAAGGTGTTTATCTTTCCTCATATCTTTGCAGAAGTCATGCACTGTTACATGAAGGTGCACAATGTCAGTGAGGGGGCACTGGCGCAGATTGCCGTGACTGAATATGGAAATGCAAAGCACAATCCGTTTGCCCAGATGCAGAAGGTCCAGATTACACTGGAGCAGGCGATGAAAATTGAAGGGATCAACCGTTACGTGGTTGACGGGCTGCCGTTAAAGACCTATGACTGTTCTCAGATTACAGACGGCTATGCGGCATTGATTCTGGCCACCGGCGAGGGGCTGAGGAAACTGGGTGTTCCCAAGTCGAGTTGCGTTGAAATCGCCGGATACGCGCAGGCCACGGACCCCCTGAAGAAAGAGGGCCGGGACGTCCTAAGGCCCGCGGGCGCTTTTGGGGCCATGCGAAAGGCTTACACCATGTCGCGGCTCAGTCCGGCAGACGTGAACGTGGCCGAAATTCATGATTGTTTCACAGTCATGGGCGCCATCGGAACCGAAGTGATTGGCAAAGCCGAATACGGGAAAGGCGCTCAGTACTGGGTCGAAGGGAAGGCGAGAGTGGATGGGGAATGTGGGATCAACACGTCGGGTGGACTCATCGCCAAGGGGCATCCGGTCGGCGCCACCGGGATCGCGATGGTCGGTTGGGCCGCGCAGCAACTCTTGGGCAAAGTCCCCCCAGAATTACAGGTCAAAAATGCTAAGGCCGCTGCGACATTCAACATTGGCGGACCCATTTGTGCATCCGTGTGTACCGTCTTGAAACCGGCGGCGTGATCGAGAGACCGGATAGATCGAAACCGACCCGACGGCCCATTTTGGGCGGGAGGGGGCCCCGATCATATTTCGTGGGGTGGGAGATCGCGGCAGCCATGCGCGCCCCGAACGAATTTCCCCATCTCAGTTCAGGGGGAAAAGGGGCATGCATGCCAGACTCACAGGGGTGCACATCCCGTTGTCCTCAAGGTGCAACGATCTTTCAATGCTTAGATGAGTGCAACGGTTCGGGCTTTGGAACGGGCTCGAAAAACGTGCAGTCGCCACACCGTTCGAGAGTCCAATCGACCTTCATTTTTGGATGGTCGCAGTGATGACGCGTATCGTGAAATGGCTCGTCCCGCTTCGGGGCTCCCGGTGCCGTGGAAAACCGACATGATTTGAGTTTTTTGATCAGCGTGTTCATAGTCTGTCTGCCTGTAACCTCTTCAGGAACATTATAAACCATTTTTGAATTCGGGATGAGCGGGAATCGACACTTTGATTGATTGCGGAGCGGAGCAATAAAACAATCTTGAACACCGGCTGGCGCTTGTAAGGGTCCGGGGGAAGGCCCATGACATCCATATACCCAATCTCAGGTTTCGTTCTGGCAGGGGGAAAGAGTTCCCGGATGGGTGAAGACAAGGCCCTCATTGAGATCGATGGACAGACTTTGGGGGCGCGGGCGGTGGGACTTTTGAAATTGGTATGCGAAGATAACACTTTGATAGGACCGAGGAACCGGTTCGCGAATCTGGGTTTGGATGTTGAGATCATCGAAGACGCGGTGGAGCCCTGTGGCCCCTTGGGGGGAATCCTCACCGGGTTGCGTCATTCGAAACACGAATACGCCCTCTTTCTTGCCTGTGACTTGCCGTTCATGACCGAAAGATTTCTTCACTATCTCGCGGGCTCAGCCATGGCCGAGAAGCCGGACGTCGTGGTTCCCGTTGACGGTTCGGGGGAGTACGAGCCGCTCTGCGCGGTCTATTCCCGAACCTGCCTGCCCGCGATTGAATCCTCTCTTACGGCCCAGCAGTTCAAGGTGAGCTCGTTTTATGATTCCGTTCAGAAATTGCGGGTGATTGGTACCGGAGAGATCAGGCATTTTTCACCCGACTTCAGGATATTTACCAACGTCAATACACCCGAGGAATTACAGGGAGTGAGGAAGAGGGTCGAGTCAACCCCAAAACAATCGTCATGAGTGATTCTCCCGAAGCGATGTCAAGGGTCGAGGGCGACACGCCTTTCATCCAGTTTGAACACGTGTACAAGTCTTTCGACGAGAAGACGGTTCTCACGGATGTGTCCTTCGATCTTCGTAAGGGTGAAACCCTGGCCATCCTGGGACGCAGTGGCGTGGGTAAGAGCGTGACCCTGATGCACATGGTCGGGTTCATGAAGCCCGATCGCGGGAAGATCTACGTCAAAGGCGAGAACATTGTGGAAATGGAAGAAAAGCAATTGTCGTCGTTGCGCCGGTGTACCTCGCTGGTGTTCCAGTCGGGGGGATTGTTCGATTCCCTGTCGGTTGCTGAAAACGTGACTTACGCCATAAACGAAAAGCATCCTCTGGGCGATGAGGAAACGCGGCGCGAGGCCATCCGGTTTCTAAGGATGATCGACCTGGAGGATCTCGTGGACCTTTACCCGAAGGATCTGTCCACCGGGCATAAGCGATGTGTGGCCATCGCCCGTGCCCTAGCGGCTGACCCGGAAGCAATCCTTTATGACGAACCGACGACCATGGTCGACCCGATCCAGTCACAGCTCGTCGCCCGTTTGATTCAGCGCCTCCACGACCAATTCAAATTGACGGCGGTCGTGGTGACTCATGATCTGAAGTTGACGCGGAGGGTGGCAGACCGAGTCGTGCTTCTGGAGGAAGGTCGTGTCCACTTTTTCGGAGCGCGGGATGAGTTTTTTGCCTCAGAAGATCCGCTGGTTCATGAATTTGTAATGCGGGACCATGTGATGGCCCTCGAGGTAAGCGCCCCTTAAACAGCGGCCACGGGGTTATCAACGCAAAAAAGAACAAGAATCAGAGGCGAATTCCATTAAGGCCTGGGCGTCTGAACGTCGAAATGAATCCCGTGTTTATCTGTGCCGATTCTACGGAATGGTCAGCCTCTCCACTTTTGCCCCCAATCCGGAAAGCTTTTCCTCAATCTGCTCATATCCACGGTCCAGGTGGTAGATTCGGTCGATGACCGTTTCCCCTTGGGCCGCAAGGGCTGCGAGTACTAGAGAAGCGGAAGCGCGAAGGTCGGAAGCAATCACATTGGCGCCGCTCAAGGGGGTCGGCCCGCGCACGATGGCCCGCCGGCCTTCGATGGAAATATCCGCCCCCATCCGGATGAGTTCAAATGCATGCAAGAAACGGTTTTCAAAGATCGTTTCGGTAATGATGGAACTCCCCTGGGCCTGCGTCATCAAGGCCATGAACTGAGCCTGCAGGTCAGTGGCAAATCCCGGATATTCGTAGGTGGTGAGATCGACGGCACGGATCGAAGCATGATTGCCATAGTGGATCGTGGTCGCATTGGGAATCTCGATTCGTAATCCCGCTTCAATGAGCTTCCCGACCACGGAGGTCAAATGGGACGCATCGCAGCCTTTGATCGTCACATCCCCGCCGGTAATGGCGGCCGCAATCAGGAAGGTGCCCGCTTCAATGCGGTCCGGAATAATCCGATGAGTGGCTCCGTGGAGCGAGTCGACCCCTTCAATGGTGATGGTGTCGGTGCCAGCGCCTTCAATCCGGGCCCCCATGGCGATCAACAATTTCGCAAGATCCACAATCTCGGGTTCCCGTGCGACATTCCGCAAGGTGGTCTTTCCCTTTGCCAGCGTTGCCGCCATTAAGATGTTTTCCGTGCCCGTGACCGTGATCTTGTCGAAGTAGATGTCGGCCCCGTGCAGGGACTCCGCCTTGGCGACCACATAACCGTGAGAAGTAGATATCTTCGCGCCTAATTTACGCAGCGCCTTGATGTGCAAATCAATGGGGCGGGCGCCGATGGCACACCCGCCGGGCAGCGAAACCCGGGCTTGACCAAAGCGGGCGACGAGCGGCCCCAAGACGAGGACGGAAGCCCGCATGGTTTTGACGAGATCGTACGGTGCCTCCAGGGCGGAAAGCCGTCCGGCACGGATGGAGCAGCAGTGGGTTTCCAGTTCTTCGCGGCTGGATATTTCAGCCCCCATGACCTCGAGAAGCTTGCGGAGGGTTCGAATGTCCCAAACGTGAGGCAAATTCTCCAGGCGCACCTCTTCCGGCGTAAGCAGTGCCGCCGCCAGGGCGGGAAGCGCTGCGTTCTTCGCCCCGCCAATCGTCACTTCGCCCCGAAGAGGAACACCGCCCCCAATGCGAAGCTGATCCATGCTGATCGTAACCCCTTTCTGTCGCCGCGCGATGGTAACACAGCCGCTCCTTCACAGCAAAGATGCGTATCAGAGCGGTTTTGGCGCGACGAGGGGCTGCCCAGGGTAGGCGGGGGCCCCACGGTCCCATCCTGCGGATGCCGGGAATGGGAGCAGTTCTATAGTAACTTTGAAAGACCCCGGGATCGATGGACCAGGCGCCGCGGGTGAGTCTCTCCTCGTTAAGGCGCCTCCCCCGCTCCTTCCATTCAGATTCGTTCAGGTGGGATGGATTCGTCGCTTCTTCACAATCTCAAAAAAGACTTGACAAAATTCGTAAATATTATTAAAAAACAAACGTTCATTTTTGTTGGAATACATCCGAGATTGCCAGGTTTCATCCGGAGCATCAATCCAGTCCAGAGAGGGATGAATGCCCAAGCTGCATCCCACCGTCATTAATGCGAATCGTGAAAAGATTGAGCGGGTCGCGTTGAGGCTGTTTTGCGCCCAGGGCTTCCATGGGACCTCCATGCGGCAGATCGCCCAGCAGTCCCGGGTGTCCCTTGGCAACATTTACAATTATTACAAGACGAAGGACGATCTGTTTACCTCGATCGTCAATCACTTTGCGGTGGTGATGAACCGGGAGAGGCAAAAACTGCTCGAGTCCGTCCAGGATCCCTTCGACCCGCGCCAGATCGAGGGCATGGCCCGGCTGATCCGGGACCTGGTTTACCAGTTTGGTGATTTTTGGTTGTTAATGTATGTGGATGTGACGGAGTTTGGAAACCGGCATTTCAAGAAGTTCTTTCCGGGGCTGACCGATCTGTTCAGGCGCCAATTCGGTAGGCAGTTTTCGAAACGGTCCGGAGCCCGAAGAAAGAAAGAAGTCGATCCCGCGGTAGTTTTTGCGGCGACATGGATGCAATTCTTCAATTACTTTCTCGTTGAGCGGCTGTTCCGTGGCTCCCATCATCTGGGGATGAGCGACGAGCAGGTGATCAAAACGTTCTCGGATTTTTACCGTCGGCTGCAATGCCGTTGACGTGGGGCTGAGCACCGAGGTGTGTCGTACAAGAATGCTTAATGGTCAATTCTAGAAGGGCCGCTCCTCAAAGTGGTCTATTCAGGAGGATGTTATGAAGATAAAGAGAATGATGATTTCCTGGCTGGCGGTGATGCTGGTCCTCGGCGGGCTTTCCGGCACAGCGCTCCGGGCGCAAGAAACCACGGGAACCTTGCGCGGGGTGGTCACCGACGCGACCGGCGCCGTAATTCCCGGGGTGACCGCCGTGCTGATCTCCGAATCGGGCGAGCGGCGCACCCTGACCACGGATGCAACGGGAAACTACGTGGCCGCGTTGCTCCGTCCGGGAACTTACACGCTTGAGCTTTCGATGAAGGGATTCACCACCAAAAAGATCGAAGGAGTCAAGGTAGCTCTCACAGAAGTCCGTGACCTCGATGTGACCCTGGAAGTTTCGCAAACGCAGGAAACGGTCACCGTGACGGCCAACGCGGACATCGTCCAGACCTCCACACCGACGGAGGGGCGTGTGATCGAAGAATCGACCATCCGACAGTTGCCCCTCCCGACCAGGAACTTTCAACAATTGCTGACACTTTCGCCGGGCACGGTGTCCTCGCTGTCCAACAACACGGATCTTGGCCGGGGGGATGTCACGATCTCGGTGAATGGTCAACGAACCACGTCCAATGATGTCCGCATCAACGGGGTGGACGCCAACTCCATCGGGACCAACTCCACCCCCAACATCGCCACGCCCTCGACGGACTCGTTGCAGGAGTTCAAGGTTCAAACGAGTTTGTATGACGCCTCCGGAGGACGCAATTCCGGAGGGGCGGTGGCTGCCATCACCAAGTCCGGGACCAACGGGTTTCATGGGGACCTGTACGAATTCTTCCGGAATCGCGTTCTCAACGCCAATGATTTCTTTCTAAACTCAGCTCACCAGCCCAAACCCATTCTGACAAGAAATCAATTTGGGGCGACCCTGGGCGGCCCCCTCAAGAAGGATCGCACCTTCTTTTTTGTGTCCTACCAGGGGACACGGGAACGAAATGGCGCCTCGCTTTCAAATTCGATCTCCTCGGCATTCATTGATCCCCATTTGACCGACAGCAACCGGTCGAAGGCCGGGCTGGCCACGGCCTTCGGTTTGCCGGCCGCCGCCATCAGTGACGTTTCGGTGGCGCTCTTGAATGCCAAGCTGCCCAATGGGCAGTTTGCGATCCCCTCGGCGTCCACCCCCAGCGGGGTGACCCCCATCTCGGCAGTCTCCCGGTTTCGTGAGGACCAGTTCAACATCAACCTGGATCACCGCCTGAGTGACCGCGACAGCCTTTCGGGAAAATTCTTTTTTGCGACAAACCCGACCTTCCAGGCGTTGTTTAGTTTTGCAGGGCTGTTCAATGCCAACCAACTGCCCGGCTTCGGCGGGAATCTGGAGAATGAACAGCGGTTGCTGAGTATTGATGAGACTCACATCTTCAGTCCGACCCTGATCAATGTTTTTCGGTTCGGCTTCAGCCGTCTGAGGGTGACCTCAACACCGGAAGAGCCATTTACCAATGCCCAGTTCGGGATCGCCAATCCGATCGCAAGCTTTTTCCCGGGAATGTCAACCATCGGCGTGGTGGGTCAATGGACGATTGGGTCGAACGCTTTTGCAGATCAATCCTCCCGCATCAACATGTTTCAAATTGGAGATACCGTATCGCTCACCCATGGCCGGCATCAGATCCGAATCGGGGGTGAGGTGCGGCGCGCCCAGGTCAATTTCTTCTTTAATGCCTTTACGCGGGGCCAGATGAACTTTGCGTCGATGCCCGCCTTTCTTTTGGGAGCAGGGGTCGGCATCCTGGGTTCGGGGGTCAACAACCGGGCTTTGCGAACGCTCGATTGGAACGGATTCATTCAGGATGATTTCAAAGTCAGCGAACGTCTCACATTGAACTTCGGGCTTCGCTATGACCTGTACGGTGGGGCGAGTGACATCCATGGGCGTCTTGTAAACTTCATTCCGTCACAATTTGTGGGTGGCACCATTGCCTCCCCGGCGGGTCCGCCCAACGGATTTGTGCAGGCCGGCAATGCGGATCCCGGTTTGCCCGGAGTGCCCAAGGTGGACAATGCGCTGATTCCGAACGATAGGAACAACTTCGCTCCGCGATTTGGATTTGCCTGGCAGCCCTTTCGTGGCTCGCACCTGGCCATCCGAGGCGGCTATGGAATCTATTACGACCGGACTTCCACCCGCGTCTACAACACGTCGTTCCTCAACTATCCTTATTACTCGGTGGCCATTGCCGTCGCCAAACCATTTTCCAACCCTTTCCCGGCGCTCCCCGTCCCCACCCAGTTTCCTGTCAGTCCGACCATCCCTTCCACCCTGCCAGGTTTCCCACCGCCGTTCCCAGCCGGAATTGCGGGTGTCTTCTACAACCCCGACTACCGCACCCCCTATGTGCAACAGTACAATTTAAACATCCAGTGGGAACCCCTTAAGGACTACTTGCTGGAGGTGGGTTACGTGGGATCGAAGGGGACGAAGTTGCTTCAGGTCTTCAGTTTCAACCAGCCAATTTTCACATCGGCCCTGGCGCTTCCGGTGACTCCGTTTTCATGCGGATTGGCTGTTCCTTGCCTGTCCACCCAAAAGAATGTCACTGGCGGGGTTCAACAGGTCGAGTCCAGCGGTAATGCGCACTATGACTCCTTGCAAGTGAGTTTGACCAAGCGTTTCAGCCGTGGTCTGCAGTTCCTGGCGTCGTATACCTACGCCAACTCCATCGATACCTATTCCGGCTCGGCGATCAACGAGGTATTCAACGCCCCGGGAGA
The DNA here is from genome assembly GCA_049685715.1 of Terriglobia bacterium. Lineage (GTDB taxonomy): Bacteria > Acidobacteriota > Terriglobia > JAIQFV01 > JAIQFV01 > JAIQFV01. The sequence continues at coordinate 28,158 of JBAVHJ010000751.1, forward strand.
CCAGCGGAACCTGGGCTTGAACCGTGGGAAGTCGGATTTTATAAGGACGCAACGCTATGTGACCTCGCTGGTCTACGATCTGCCGGCCTTTGCCGATGAAGGGACGAAGGTGGGCAAGTATCTGGCGAACCACTGGCAGATTTCGTCGATCGTGACCTTGCAGTCCGGCCTTCCGTTTTCGGTGATTGAGTCGAACGGGACGTCGATCATTTCGCGGGCGAATTTCGCGCCGGGGGGAACGGCGGCCAGTGCGGTGACCAGCGGCTCGGTCAACTCGAGGCTGAATAATTACATCAACCTGGGATCGTTTGCATCGTCACAGCAATTCATTGGGACTCCAGCCGCAGCGAATCCCAACTTCAGCCTGGGAGAGCCTTTCGGGACGACGGGGCGAAATATCTTCATTGGCCCCGATCAACGCAACATGGATTTCTCGATCATCAAGTTCTTCCCCATGAGCGAGCATCGCCGGGTTGAATTCCGGACGGAATTCTTCAACATTTTCAATACCGTGAATTTCGCTCAGCCGCAAGCGAACCTATCGACGCCCGCGACGTTTGGAAAGATCTTGTCAACGGCTTCAGGTCCGCGGGTGATCCAGTTCGCCCTGAAGTATTCGTTCTGATTGAGTTGAGGGGTGGGCTTTCAACCATTGAGAGAGCCTGCCCCTTTTTTTGTTTCCATGGAGCTGAGGAGCGCGATCGACTCCTTGAGTGGGGGATCCTTAGGAAAGGCCGGTCGTGCCAACCATCCCGGTTAACGACATCGAAATCTATTACGAGGAACACGGTTCCGGTCGACCGTTGATTCTCATTCAAGGACTAAGCTATGCCACGCCGATGTGGTATTGGCAGGTTGCTGACCTGAAGAACTTCTTTCGGGTGATCATCTTTGACAACCGCGGTTCGGGTCAGTCGTCCAAACCCGATATCCCGTATTCAATGAAGTTGTTTGCCGCTGATGCGGCGGGCCTGATGGATGCGTTGAAGATCCCCAAGGCAAGTATCCTGGGCATCTCGATGGGGGGAATCATTGCGCAGGAAGTAGCCCTGTCATTTCCAGACCGTGTGACCCATTTGATCCTCTGTTCCACCCTCTATGGAGGCCCCACGGTGTCGCAACCCGATCCGGAGACCCTTGCCTACCTTGCGGAATATCAAGAGAGTCCAAGCGATGAGCTCTTGAAGCTCGAGATTGCATATGGGACAGCCCCGGGATTCGGTGAACGCCATCCGGACCGCGTCGCGACACTGGTAAAGTTCAAACAACAATCCCGGCCGCCACGATTTGCCTATTACCGGCAGTTAATGTCCGCCATGGGATATGTCAACGAAGACCGGTTGCCCTCCCTCAGAATTCCAACATTGATTATTGCCGGGAAGCAGGATCGTATCATCCCGCCTGAAAATTCAGCGCGCCTCCATCGAATGATTGCGAATTCGGAGTTAAGACTCACCGACAACGCCGGACACCACGTCCACATTGAATATCCGGAGGAATTCAATCAGGCAGTGATTGAGTTTCTCAAGTCGTCCCTCCATCCCGAGTAACGGGGCTTTAAATCTCATATTCTTGCAGTTTTGATTAAATGGGGGCTGACTACCGGAGACGCGGGGAGCGTGTGCTCGAGAATCGAACCTGAGGAGGATTCGGTTCAAGAAATATCGAGAAAGAACGAGGAGGTGGTCCGCCTGGTGGTTTGCTGAATGGGGAATGGCCGGAAGAAAGGTGAATTCTTCCTGTTGCTATTCGAAGGTCTTCGTTTCCACAAACGCCAAATTCTGGTCAAAGAAGTTGAATCGTGCCGGCATGCCCGCAGCAATGGAACCGTGATGCGCTTCAATCCCCATGAGGCGGGCGATATTTAAGGAGGCGGTCTGCAGAGCTTCCCGGAAACTGCAACAGTGCCAATCCACGAGATGCTTCACGACCCGGTCCTGAGTAAGCGTTGATCCGGCCAACTGGCCGTCCGGACCGAGGCACACGCCATTCTTGACCTCAATTTCAAATCCTGCCAGTTGATAGCGCCCATCGGGCATGGAAGTGGCGCTAGTGGCATCAGTCACCCCCAGAATCTTCTCAAAGGATTTCTGCCGGAAAGCGATTTGAACATTCAGCGGATGTACATGAATCCCGTCGGCGATAATCTCGCATGACAGACGGGGATCGGCCAGGGCGGCGCCCACGATCCCCGGGTCGCGTTGATTCCAGGGCCGCATTGCATTGAATAGATGAACGGCATGGGTCGCTCCCGCATTAATGGCCCGTTCCGTTTCTTCAAAGGTGGCGTTGCTATGACCTAACCCGATCTTAAGATCCAAGGATTTTGCATACCGGATGAATTCGACGGCTCCCTCGATTTCCGGAGCGATGGTGAGGATCTCGATACGTTCATCCGAGGCATCCAGCAGGTCGTTAAGAAACTCCTTGGAAGGGGGCATGATGTGTTGAATGGGGTGGGTCCCGCGCTTGGTCATGCTGATGAAAGGCCCTTCGAGGTGAATGCCGAGCGGAGTGGCCATCTCCTCCCGGCCTGGATTGGAAAACTCTCCGGCTTCCATCCTCTTGATGGCTTGGCCCAAGTACTCGACCGCGCTGAGGGTCTGGTCCCTCGAGGCTGTCACCGTGGTCGGGTAGTAGGCCGTCGTGCCATGGCGAAACAGCGAAGCCGAAACTGCCGACAGGACCTCGTCTGAAGGTTGCATCAGATCAAATCCCGCCCCTCCATGGACATGGATGTCAACAAAACCAGGGGCAACAATCCGGTCAGGCGCTTCGATGAGCCTGGCTCCTGCGGGAATCTCCAGTTCATTTTTGGAGGCCAGGCGCTTGACCACCCCGTCCTCAACCAAAATCACGGCTTCCGGGATTTCTTCATGGGGCGTAATGACCGACTTGGTTTGAATGGCGGTTAACATGGCTTTCAATCCATATGAGAGGAGGATATTCGGTTCAACTCATCGGGAAGACCTGCGACGCGTTTCTGTGAGCCTGGTCTTTCCCAGGGCTTTTCGCAAATTACCCTTGGCAAGTCTTAAGATGTTTTGGGCGGTGAGCACATTGCACTTTCGCCCCAGCATAACTGCGACGATCCTCAGATCGCCGTGGGCTGACGCCAGGGCTTTTCTGGCCACGACCTCATCGGCACCGGTGATTTCCTGCAGGATGCGGATGCCGCGTCTCACCAGCTTCTCATTCTTCATGTGAACGTTTATCATCAAGTTCGAATAGACCGCGCCCAGCCGCACCATGGTTGCGGTTGAAAGAATATTACATATCATTTTCTGTGCCGAGCCGGCCTTCATGCGCGTTGAGCCCGTCAGAGCCTCCGGGCCGGTCAGGGCTTCAATGGTGAGGCCGGCGATTTTCTTCATTTCGGAACGGGGATTATTAACAAGGGCGATGGTCTTCGCTCCCATGGCATTGGCAAACCGCAACGCCCCGCATGTGTAAGGGGTACGCCCGCTGGCGGCAATCCCCACAATGACATCCCGCGCCGAGACCCCCTTTTTGAGGAGGTCACGTGCCCCGGCGTCGGCGTCGTCCTCGTTGGCTTCGCCAGCTCGATAACAGGTCTCGAACCCGCCGGCGATGACCCCCTGAATTTGCCCAGGTTCAGTATTAAAGGTAGGGGGACATTCAACAGCATCGAGGATTCCGATCCTCCCGCTGGTTCCCGCGCCCACGTATATCAACCGGCCCCCCCGGATCATCTGACTTGAGATGATCTCGACCGCGCGGGTGATCTGAGGGATGGAGCGGCGGACGGCCTTAACCACCTCTTGATCTTCATCATTAAGCAGCTCAACAAGCCTCCGCGCCGGCAGAATATCGAGTTGCCACGTGCGGGGATTTCGAGACTCGGTCGTTGAGGGAACTAAGTTTCTCTTGATTTTCACGGCTAAAAGGATCTCTCTAATCGCTGCGAACCTTGATGCGCTGTTGAAGAAGAACCCGGACCTCCTCCAATCCCTCCCGCCTCGTTTTCCCCTCCGGAGTCTCGATGATGATCCAGATCGAATCACTCGGCAATGTCTCTGTTGCGCTGAGTTTCAGTATCACCATGCCCAGCATCGAAACCGTGGAAAAGCATTCAATATCATTAAAGGCAATTCCATAAGAAGGGAGGTGTGAAGAGAACACCTGGAACCCGCTTTCGGTGATTTCCACTTGCTTTAGGCGGCTTCCCAATGGAGCCAGTGCCGCAACGACCCCAAGGATGGCCACCAACACGGCTATTCGGGCAACAGAATCTGTGATGAGTTTCTCATAAATTACATAGCTCCCCACCAAAATAAGAAAGAGCGGCCCCGCAATCGATACTATGTGCAAGGTATCGGTAAGGGCAATCGAAGAGCGGAAGAGCCGTTTTGGATTGGACACAAGGTTCTCGTGAGAACGAGCCATTCAATTCGAGCCGGTGGCCGAGTCGGTTCATGGAATCAGGCCTCTCTTGTTGCCCTGACCCGATCCATCAAGGGAATACGACGTCCCGAAGCTACTCCAGGACTGTTTTCCAGCCCCGACGGTTGAGATCCCAATAAATGACGTACCCGGCAACCACGGCGATAACAAGAAATCCTATCCCCATTCCCATCTGCCCAAAGATGATCTTACCCACGCCGAATAGGGTCATATAGACCATGACGCAACCCGAGATCCAATCAAGGAAATTATAGAGGGCGTCATGATTGGGTACAACGTCGGCGGCATCCCGCGCGATGGGTCCCCACAGGGCCGCGCTCGGTCGGACCCGCCGATAAAAAGAGAGCAAAATCTCTTTCTTCTCAGCAGCGGTCATCAGGGTCACGGTGAGCCAGACCGTGGTTGAACAAGCGACCGTAATAATGACAATCCACGCAAAGTCGCGAGGGTTATTGCTGCTCATCTTGAAGTAGAACTGCAGGCCTAGCGAGACGACAAACGATGTAGCCATTGCCGCGACCTCGCTCCATGCATTGATTCGCCACCAGAACCAGCGCAAGATGTAAACGCTTCCGGTCCCTGCCCCGATCGCTATGAGGAACTTCCATGCACCCGCGATCGAGTCCTGGTAGTAGGTGACCACACAGGATATCAGCATGATGAAAATCGTGGCCACCTGGGAGACCGTGACATAATGCTTCTCGTTTCGCCCCTTCAGCAAAAAGCGTTTGTAAAAATCATTGACCAGATATGAGGCACCCCAATTCAGCTGCGTGCCGATGGTGGACATGTAGGCGGCGGCGAATGCAGCGATCATCACCCCTCGAAGCGCCACGGGAAAAACGTTGGGGTCGACAATAGTTTTGATGAATCCGGATTCCTTGTCGACCAGCGTGGGGTACAAAACCAGCGAGCAGAGCGCCGTCAAGATCCACGGCCAGGGCCGCATCGCATAATGGGCGATATTGAACCAGAGGGTGGCCAATAATGAGTTCTTCTCATCCTTGGCACAGAAGATCCGTTGGGCAATGTAGCCTCCGCCGCCCGGCTCCGCCCCGGGGTACCACGTAGCCCACCAGTTTATGGCAATGTAAACAAAGAAGGTGATCATCGGCATCCAGGGCGACCCGACGGTAGGGGTAAATGAGAGAATCGAGCCTTGACCTCCGCTTGCGGCCTCCTTGGCCGCGTCGAGTGCCAGCAGCTTTTCCTTTAACATGCCCATGCCCCCGACCGCTTTCACCGAGAAATAAGCCAGGATGATGACCATGCCCATTTTTAACACAAACTGAAAAAGGTCCATGACCAGCACGCCCCAGAGTCCTGAAAGAGTTGAAATCATGGCCGTCACAAGCATAATGCCAAAGACGAGCATGAGGGCATGGAGTTTGGTGACTCCGAAGATGATCATCAGGATCTTGACCATGGCAAGATTGACCCATCCCATGATGATGCAATTAATGGGGAGCCCAAGGTAAAGCGATCGAAACCCGCGGAGGAAAGCCGCTGGTTTACCGCTATACCGGATTTCTGCAAACTCGACATCCGTCAGGACCCCTGCCCGGCGCCACAGACGGGCATAAAAGAACACGGTGAGCATCCCACTCATCAGCATGCTCCACCACAACCAGTTACCCGCTATGCCATAGCTGGCCACCATTCCGGTGACCGCCAGGGGCGTATCCGCGGCGAAAGTGGTCGCCACCATTGAAGTTCCCGCTAACCACCAGGAGACATTTCGCCCACTGACAAAAAAGTCTTCAGTCGAACCTGTGGCACGCTTCCGGTAATAAAGGCCAATGATGATATTGAACAGAAAATATGCCGCGATGGCGAGCCAGTCAATCCAGGTGAGTTGCAAGTGAAACCTCCAAGGAGATAGGAGTTAGAAATAACAGCCGTCTTTGATCGGTCTCATGCGCTGACCCGAGTTAGCCCTTGGTGCTTTGCGACGGTCTCCCGAGCGATCCTGTTTGCGGCGGGATCGGCCAATGGATGGCACGGCAAAGGCTCTTAGAAAATTCTATGACCCAGGAAATTCGCCCGGGCCAGCATCAGGGCTCCCTCCACTGCGGACTTCCTGGGAAAGCAGACATTTGCGCGCGGAGCAAATCGGTGAACATACCATGCAAAGGAATCCCGGACCTGCCTGCTGGAGTGAAACACCCCGCCGGCTGTGCCGCAGATGAAATCCTGGTTGTGCAGGTCCAGTTTACGAACGACCGCTTCAGCGGTGGAAGAAAGATCGTGCCCAGCCCGTTCAAGAAGTTTGTTGGCAATGATATCCCCGCCGTCAGCCACGGATTGGACAAGGGGAAATAAGGAGGCGATTCGACCGGCAGTGGTGTAATCCCGGTGAATCGCGATCAACAGGTTATCGACATTTTCGGCGGCGAGTTCTTCGAGAAAGGCCTGCGTCAGCCGCGTTGGCGGCTCGAGTCCGTCATGAGCCCGAAAGACTTCATTGAAGGCATTCCGGACGATGTCGTAGCCGCTTCCGAAATCATCAACAATGTGACCCCATCCACCGGCCCGCGCGCGTTGACGCTGAGCGTTCATGCCATAGGCGATGGAACCAGTGCCCGAGATGACCACCATTCCCGGTTCTCCCTCCGTGGCTCCCATCAGAGCGGTGGTCGCATCACCAACGACAGAGATTCTGTCGATGGGAATAATTTTGGAGAGGATTTCGATGATCTGTTTCTGGATCGTCGGCCGATCGACTCCTGCCAACCCGGCGCAAATGGAGACGACCTCCGATCGGGAGGCCCGGGCTTTCGTGAGAGAACCATCAATAACGTTTTCGAGTGCAGCGGCCGAGGCCGCCGCGTCCACCTTGAATACGTTAGACGGACCGGCTTCAAATCGCCCAAGAATTTCGCCGTCTTCTCTCGCGGCAGCCGCTTCGGTTTTGGTCCCGCCCCCGTCGATGCCGATCAGGATCTTCATAAAATAACTTCTTCCGTTTGACGCTTTCCGAATTCATCTTTCCGCGGGATCCCAAAGTCGGGGAAAAGATCCCCCGGGTCATTGATCTCATGATCGAGCCGATCCCCAATCAGGTAAAGCACGGCCGCGTCATTTCATACCGTATGGGTGATCTTACTGAGAGACCGCGGTCTGTCGGGACTCAGCCCCTTCGTCTCCGCGAGCAAAGCGGCGAACAATTGGCCGGGAACGATGTAGGGGATTGGAGAATAGAGATCATCGATCCGGTCACGCACTCTCAGGGGGCGCGTTGCGAACTTAAGGATTTGAGGTTCACTCGATATGATCACAGTCTCAGCCTTTAAGCGCACCAGTTGGCGTGTGAGTCTGAGCATGCCAGGGTACGCTCTCCCAGGCGCGGCAAAAAGAATGACGGGGAATCCGCCTTCAACCATGGCGATCGGCCCATGGAGAAAATCGGCCGATGAAAAACGCTCCGCCATGACATAGCAGGTCTCCATCAACTTGATGCCCAACTCAAAGGCATTGGCGTAGTTGAGACCCCGGCCGACCACGGCGCACTGTCGCATGAAGCGGTAGCGTTCCACGATCTCGCGAATGGTTTTTTTCAACATGAGGGATCGGGCTGTCCATTCGGGGATCCGCGAGAGGGGTTTGCTCCACGCATGGGGGAAGCCTCGGAGGGATGCCGCCAGAAGATAAAACACCATCAACTGGGTCGTGTAGGTCTTGGTTGCGGCCACGCTTTTTTCCAGCCCCGCCCGCGTTACAAAAACTTCATCCACCAGGGCTGCCAAGGTCGAACGGGAATCGTTGGTAATGCCGATGGTCAGCGCCCCGCACTGCTTCGCGTGCTGGATCGTCAAATTAATATCGGTGGATTCTCCGGATTGGGAAATTCCGATAGCCAGAGCGTTGGAAAGACGCAGCTTGGCCCGGTAGAGCGTGTGAACCGAGGGGGCGGCCAAGGACACGGGAATCCCCGTTGTAATTTCCAGCAGGTAGCGCCCGAATTGAGCGGCATTATCGGAGGTTCCTCGTGCGACCAACACGATCAGTGATGGATTCCTTTTCAGGAGAATCTTGCTCAGTCGCTCAGCATGCGTCCATTCTGAATTCAAGGTGCGCTCGAGTACTCGGGGTTGTTCATCGATTTCCTGAAGCATCAAGGACATGAAGATGATCGCCCCTCCATTGGGCGAGTCGGCCGTGGCGGATGAGACAGGTGCCTCTGCATGGCTCGTGTTCGGCAATGCCCGATCGTTGAGAAATTGTAACACAAAAAAACCACGGGAAGATTTGAGGCTGTCATTTCTGGGCTATGCGCCGGTGTCCACGAGTTCCTGATCCGGAGAAAGCCTCTGCTCACTTGCATCCATGAAATCTCGAGTGAGAAATGGGTTCGAAAAGGCCGCCAAGGCTAGACTGGACTCTCCCTATTTTGAACGGTTCAAAGCATCGTCCAATCCCTCCCCAAAGAGATTGAAGGCCAGGACGACAAGAAATATCGCCGCCCCGGGCGCAAGAATCCATGGCCGCTCCGTGAGTGCCGTGACATCGAGGGCCGAGGCCAGCATGGTCCCCCAGCTTGGATCCGGTTCCTGAATTCCCAGTCCAAGGAAGGAGAGGGCAATCTCCCCCAGGATGTAATATGGAATACTGAGCAGGGCTTGAGCCGTCAGGAAAGGTGCGGTATTTGGGAGTACGTGCCGGTAGAGAACCCGGGCTCGCGTGGCACCCACGGCCCGGGCGGCCTCAACGAAATCATTTTCGCGAAGCGAAAGGACCATCCCGCGGATGACGCGGGCAATGGATCCCCAGTTGATCAGGGAGAGAATGCTGATGATCAAAAAAAAGCTTGCCGTGGACGAAAGCTGTTTGGGGAAGACGGACCGCAGGGTGAGCAGAAGGTAAAGTGCTGGCAGGGCCATGAACAGTTCTGAGCCGCGCATGGTCACCTGATCGACCCAACCCCCCAGGAATCCCGAAAGTCCTCCCAGCAGCATCCCGAAGAAGAAGGAAATGACCACGCCCAGAACGCCAACCAGAAGCGAGATCCTTGCGCCAAACAACAGGCGGGAAAAAATATCACGGCCAAAATCATCGCTTCCAAGTAAAAAGAAGGGATGTTCGTTCCCTGAGCCGAACAGGTGCCACCGCGATGAAACGAGCCCGAGCCATCGATAAGAATCCCCAGGGACGAAAAAACGAATCGCCGGACGCCCCCCCTCGGGAAGGGCACTGTCAGAGAAGGGGGCCGAGTTGAATGAGCTCCGATGTTGACGGGTTGGGGAATAGGGGGCCACGAAATCAGCTCCCAGAGCCATAAGAATGAACAGGAGGAGGAGCATCGATCCTCCTAACATCCTTCGATTCGGTAAGACCCCTGTCTTCATGACTGGAAGTTCCACTCCCGTGAAGGAACCATGGGCCTCCGAATCCAGACCGTCAATTCAAGCATCATGGGTGGATTCTCCGGCCCGAGAGACTCTAAACAGAATCGATCTTGATCCTTGGATCATTCAACGCGATCAACAAGTCAGCTAACAGATTTCCACCGATCAGCATGAGAGAAGCCAGCGTGAGAGAACCCATCACAAGATACAGATCGCGACTCAAGAGCGCCTCATAGGTCAGGCGCCCCAATCCGGGCCAGGACATGATGATCTCTACAAGAAATGCCCCATTGAGCAGATTGGCCACTGAAAATCCGAAGAGCGAGATGAGCGGATTCAGGGCATTGCGCATGGCATGACTTAACAAAATGCGCGAGGGATTCAATCCCTTGGCACGAGCGGCCATGATGAACGGATCATCCAGCACGTTGGAGAGGTTACTGCGCGTCTGACGGAAATAGACAATGGCCGGATTGACCGACAGCACAAGGGCCGGCAGGGCAAGATGGTGAAGCAGGTCACGGCAGCGATCCAACCACCCCAGTTCTGTTGCGTCCAGCCGTTCTCGTCCCCCAATGGGGAACCACCCCGTCTTTGCGGCAAAGAGGATAGCGAGCAAAGCGAGCAGCACCGTGGGCATGGAGACGCCCACCGAGGAAAGGAAATGGATGAGACGATCAGACCAGGAATCCTTCTTGACAGCGCAGAAGATACCCAGCGGGAAAGCCACGATCAGAGCCAGGGTGAGAGCGGCGGTGGAAAGTAACAAAGTGTTGGCAACATAGGTTCCGATGACCTCAGTAACAGGACGCTGATAAGCAAACGAATAGCCGAAATTACCCCGGGCGATCTGGCCCATCCATTTGACGTATTGAACATACCACGGTTGATTCAGCCCAAACTTCAGCCGGGCGGTCTCGATGGTCGTGGCATCAATCTGCGGATTGAGCTGCATGGATGAAAGAAAATCACCCTGGGCGGTATGCATCAGGAGAAAAGAAAGAAGAGTCACTCCCAAGAACAGAGGGACCGAAGCGAGCAGTCGGGGCATGAGACGGTGGAGCATGGTCAGATTATATCGGGCGGTTCTCAAATTATGAATGGAAAACAAGGCGGGATCGAAAAAAAAGCCCGCGCGGAGGAGGAGACGCGCAGGCTGAGGTTGTTGCTTTGGTTGGAAGAGACCCGTTCAGTGAATTAATTTCATTGGATCGGAAATGTTTTCTCCTCTTCAGGAGTTTCCATGGCGAGATCAATTTGCTCGCGTCGTTTCTTTTGGGTGAACTTGTTGGCATACATGCGCGAGTCGGCGACGGCGAGGAGAGTATCGGCGTCGTTCCCATCCTGGGGAAACGTGGCGGCCCCAATACTGAGAGAGAGCTTAATGAATCGACCAAACCGTTTTTCGGGTTGGATTCCTTCGATGGCCGCTTGCACCTGGTCAATTTTTTTGTGAATATCCTCTCCCACTAGTCCCGGCAACGCGGCCATGAACTCATCTCCCCCCAGGCGCGCAACAAAATCGTAGTCCCGCAATGTACTCCTCAAGAACTTCGCAACTTGGCGCAGCACCTTGTCGCCTACCGCATGGCCGAAGGTGTCATTCACTTCCTTGAAGAAATTCAGGTCCATCGCCAGCACAGTCAACGGCGTTCCGTTTCGCCGGGCGCGCGCAATCTCCTCGTCCAGCTTGAGAAACATGTGCCGAGAGTTGGGAAGGCCCGTCAAATCGTCAGTCAAGGAGTTCTCATAAGTCTGCTCAAACGTAATCGCGTTTTTGATGGCGAGAGCCGTCTTGGCGGCGATCAACTCGAGCACGCGGAGGTTGTCCCCGATAAATTTGTTGGGAGTTTCATCGTAAAGGGTAATAACACTGAGAACTTCCTCATTGACCTTGAGGGGCACCGACATGGCGGATCGCATCAGGGTCAAGCGTGCGGGGTCCCCCAGGTATCCGAACTCCACCAGCGGATTGGCGTTGATCAGCGGACGTTTGTTCTCAGCAACCCAGCCGGTGATGCCCTCTCCCAGGGGAATGGCCAGATCCGAGAAGGTCTCTTTCTCTTTCCCGTCGATATACTGGGGAACCAGTTTGTCCTCCTGCCGCAGGTAGGTCACGCAGCAATCGCAGGGGATTACCTTCCTGATCTTTGAGGCAATGAGATTCAACGTCTCCACTAGATTGAGACTCGTTCCTACGGTTTGGATAAGTTCGTACAGCGAGTAGACCTCCTGGTTGGCAGCGGCGATGTTCCTGAGGTGATTGATCTGGGTGACCTCGCTGTAACCGGTGGCGGGTCGAGCCAGGGCCTCCGCTCGGGGATTCGTGTGATAAGAGAAGGAGGGAAGATTGGCGGAAACCCGGTGAGCTTCCTGTGCAGCGGCCTGAGCCTCATTCTCGAGGCTGGGGTATAAGGTTTCGAAGAGTTCGACGACCTTCGGATCAAACGCCTTTCCCTTCTGCTCGTGGATATATCGCATGGCTTCTTCCGTAGGCAATGCCCGGCGATAGGGGCGATCCGAAGCAAGCGCGTCAAAACAATCCACCACCGAAAGGATGCGCGCGGTGATAGGAATTTCTTCTCCCGCCAGGCCGTTCGGATAACCTGTGCCATCATACTTTTCATGATGACACAGAACCACCGGCACAACAGGGTAGGGGAAGTTGACCGCCGAAAGAATCTCTGCCCCCACGAGAGGATGAACTTTCATGCGATTGAATTCCTCCGGGGTCAATTTTCCGGGTTTGTTGAGAATGTACTCCGGCACTGCCAGCTTCCCCACATCATGGAGCAAAGCTCCGGCCTTGATCGAGTGGAGTTCATCCTCACTCAGATTCATGGCGGTGCCCAGCCCCGTCGCAAAAATTCGAACCCGTTGCAGATGCAGGTGAGTGGTTTCGTCTTTGGCATCGATGGCCAGCGCCAGCGTTTCGATCGTGCGCAAATGGAGATCTGCCATGTCCAGTAAATGCCGGTGACTCTCCTCCAGGCGGCCCATGTACATCTTGTGAGTGAAATAGGTGAGGTACAGAGGGGGAAGCGCGAGGAAAACAACGGCGATCCCGTACTTCTGATAGAAAACGGTCAAGGCCCAGGCGATTGAAGCACCCACATAAAAACTGGGAGCTGTCCAGTAGAAGTTTTCCAGCCAAACGTGACGCAGATTTCTAGTTTGACTTAATGAGATTACAATGCTGAGCAGAATAGTGCTGACCAAAAAATACACTGAAGTGGCTATGACTAATGGAAGGATTAGGAAGCTCCCTTGCGACCAGCTCAGCCTGTTGGCGACCGCGTGGATTGTGGCGGAAGCGAGCATTACACTAATCACCAAGTTTCCAACATTGAAGGTAATACGATCTACCCGATAACGAGTTTTTTCTGCCTTAACGTACCCGGCTAGGGCGCAAACAGCGGCTATGAGTATTGTTTCGTTTGATCCAAGGAGTAGCATGCTCGTAAACACAAAGGCATACGAAACACTGATTGAGCCAGTTGACGAGGGAAGAGGAACCTGAACGGACGCTGATATAGCACCGAGAACTGCCAAAGTGACAAGTTCTCTCCAGTGAGTCTGGTACGATGCGTTGATGGCAGCGTTTATAAGAAGGTACCCGCCTATAGTCGAAGTAAGAAGTATACAAATATTCAGGACAGGTATCTTTTGGGAGACCTTACTCAAACTCAAGTTTCCTCCTCAGGATAATACTCGATTTCAGAGATGAAGAATCCTGCGCGATGGAGACACATAACCCTTGCTTAAAACCCTCCTTAGTTTTCACCTTGAATTAGCACCGAAGAACTCCACAGCACGTTTCC
>JBAVHJ010000752.1:0-19021 GCA_049685715.1 Terriglobia bacterium
GTATTTGACCCCCGCATCGGGTTTAAACTCGAAGGTGGTGACCACCGGTCCCGGGTGCACATCGGTCACCGTTCCCTGGACATCGAACTCGCCACACTTTTCCATCACCTGCTGGGCCCGCGCGCGGATCTCGCCTTCATCCACCTTGACATGTCGGGTCACCTTGCTGAGCAGCTCGAGCGGAGGCAACTGGAACTCTCCCTCCTGAGCCGCGCCCGCCTTTCGGTCATCGCCGGTGCCCTTCTCGGCCTTCGCCTTGCGCGTCCTGCTGCGACGAAACAGCTTGCGGGGCCCCTCCTCCGATTCCTCCATCGCTTCTTCGACCGGGGCCTCCACGTTGACATGTGGCGGTTTGTTGTTGATCACCGCTTCTTTTTCCGGGATTTCCCCGCGCTCCATGGCTTCCCGCAACAACTCCTTCTCGCGGATGACCCGGCGATCCTGCCATTCGCGATACCGCTGCTTGAGGCCGAGTATGTGGGCGTGAACCCAATCCATCAAGCGATGCAGAGAGAACGATGTCGTGATGTAAAGGGCGACCAGGAGGATTGCCACCAGCACAATGAATCGTCCGGCAGGGTTGAACATCGATTCTATCTGCTCGGCCAGCAACTGTCCAACCAGCCCACCGAAATTCGTCCTCAGCCTCCACCGGAGAAATATGTTGGAAGGGAGCGTGGCCGCCAGGGTCGAGATTGCAAAAATGAGCAGGCAGAAGCCGAAAAGTTTCAGAACAGGGGTCTCGATCGGCGTCGACCTGAACCACCGCCACGCCAGGATAATGAGGGCCACGGGCAAAAGAAACGAGGAGAAACCCAGGGTTTGAAACAGCAGGTCGGCCGTGTAAGAACCCACGATGCCAATAAAGTTCTGGGGTTTCGGGCTCAGTTCCTGACTTCCAATCCAGTTAAAGGAAGGATCGGTGGGATGATAAGAGACCAGGCTGAACAAAGCGAGCATCGCCAGCGTGGCCATGAGCAGACCGATGATTTCATTCAATCGGCGATGGTCTTGGGTGGGTGATAAAATGGGCATTTCTTAAATAAGCTGTCAGCGATCAGCCGTCAGCTATCAGCAACAACTTGGGATGACAGGGCCCTGATGCTTCACCCTCTCTTCTACGTAGTCAACGCAAATCCTGCTTTCCGGGGAAACATCCTGTTCGCTTTGGCTGAATGCTGATGGCTGAGAGCTGATCGCTTCTATCTCATCAGTCCGATGACCAGAATAAGAATTCCCAGGACGATACGATACACCATGAAGCTGTCCAGCGAATGCCGTTCATAAAACAAGGTCAGGAGGCGCAGCGTGATCCAGCCCACCACCGCCGCGACAATAATCCCGACAATGAACGGCGTCCGCATGTCGGCGGGGATTCCAGCATGATGGATCTCCCAGCCCTTTTTCACGGCGGCACCCGCGATGATGGGCGTGGAGAGAAGGAACGAGAAGCGGGCGGCCGCGCCGCGGGTCAAACCGCGGAACAAACCGGCGGTAATGGTAATGCCTGACCGTGAAACTCCCGGGATGAGCGCGACGGCCTGCAAGCAGCCGACAAAAAGCGTGTCCCCAAACGTCATCTCCTGGATCTTTTTTTGCTGGGCGGTCAAGCGTTCAGCAAAGTACATGACCAGCGCCACCCCGATCAGGGATGCGGCAATGATATAGTATTGACGCACCTCGTGCTCAAAATATTTCTCGAAGAGTCCCCCCGCCACCGCCGCCGGAATCGTGGCCACCACCATCCACCAAAGCAAGGTGCGGCGCTCGGCATAATCGCGCTCGAAGACGGTTCTCCGTAAGCCGAACGCAGTCCCCACGATGTCTATCCAGTCCCGCCAATAGAAGGATAACAGGGCGATCAAAGTTCCAACATGCAGGGCCACGTCAAAAGTTAAGCCGGGGTCCTTCCAATGCATCAGCCACGGGACGAGCACCAGATGAGCGGTCGAACTGACCGGCAGGAACTCGGTCAGACCTTGAATGATCGCATAAACAATGACCTGCTCGATGGGCAAGAAGTCTCCGCTAAGGTTAAGTTCCAAGATCCGCTGTTCGAAGTCCAAAAATTGAACTTCGAGGATCGACCCGGACGACTCAGGCTGGATCCGCCCTCCCAACTCCGCAATCCGAAATTGGACGCTTCAGATTTCCAGGATGACGGGCAGCACCAGGGGACGCTTCTGAGTTTGCTTGAAGAAAAACTTCTTCAGGTCACGGGTGACCTTGTTCCGGATCACGGTTTGGTCGGTCTTTTCCTCAAGGCTCGAATCTTCGATGGTTTTCAGCACCACGCCGCTGGCGTTGGCCATCAACTCTTCGTTCTGATCCATCATGATAAACCCGCGGCTCACGATTTCGGGGGTACGCTCCAGGGCCCCGGTGTGCTTGTTGATGGCGATGATCGGGAGGACGATCCCGTCTTCGGAGATATGGCGCCGTTCGCGCATCACCACCTCGTCCACTTCTTCCAGGGAACCTTCATCGATGCACACGCGTCCCACCGGGACCTTATCCAGCAGCACCGCCTGATCCGCATCGATGACAAGATGGTCGCCCGACTCCATGACGATGATCTGATGGCTGACCGCCTGCGTTTCCTCCGCAAGCTGGGCGTGGCGCATCAATTGCCGATACTCCCCGTGCACCGGGATGAAGAACCTGGGGTGAACCGTCTGGATCATCCACTTCAGTTCCTCGGCACTCGCGTGCCCGGAGACATGGATGGGAGGCTGCGAGCCATCATCGTAGTAGACTTCGGCGCCGCGCTTATAGAGGTGATTGACCATACGCAGAACCGATTTCTCGTTTCCCGGAATCATGCGGGCTGAAATGATGACCGTGTCGTTTCGCTCGATCCGGAAGTACTTGTTCTCGTCGACGGCGATCCGCGCCAGGGCGGCCATGGGCTCTCCCTGGCTACCCGTGGCGACATAGACCATCCGCTCCCGCCGCAGCGCCTTCTCATAGCCCGGGCGGATGCACAGGTTGGGATCGAAATGCAGCAGCCCCATCTCCGTGGCCAGCTGATAGATCTGGGTCATCCCGCGCCCCAGGAAGGCCACCTGGCGATGAAACTTGTGCGCGGTGTCGAGGACGACCTGGAGGCGATGAAGTGAGGTCGCGAAACAAGAAACGACGATGGCCCCCTCGGCCGTCGAAAAAATTTCATCAAAACGAAGGTGGACCACCTGCTCGGAGGGCGTGTTCCCGCTGCGCTCGACATTCGTAGAATCGGACAGGAGGGCCAGAACGCCGCGGCGCCCGTACTCCTCAAAACGCTCCGCATCGAAGCTCTTGTGATCGATCGGGGTGGGATCGATCTTGAAGTCACCCGTGTGAATGAGGGTCCCGGCCGGAGTGGTAATGGCAAGCGCCACCGCGTCGACGATGGAGTGGGTGACCCGGATGAATTCAACTTCAAGTTCTCCCAGCGTCACCCGCTGCCGCGGTTCCACCTCCACCAATTTCACGGAGTCCAGCAATCCATGTTCTGCCAGACGCTGCCTGACGAGCGCCAGCGTAAAAGAAGTGCCGTAAACCGGGACGTTCAACTCCGCCAGCACAAACGGCAGCGCCCCAATATGATCTTCATGGCCATGCGTCAGGAGGATGGCTTGAATCGCATCGCAGTTCTGCTTGAGGAAGGTGATGTCGGGAATAACGACGTCCACGCCGAGCAGTTCGTCGTCTGGAAACATCAGTCCGGCGTCAATGACCACGGCGGAGGAACCATATCGGACGAACATCATGTTCATTCCGAATTCGCCGAGGCCACCGAGCGGGATGATTTCAACACTTTGATTGGACAACGGTCTCCGATCCTAAGATTAAATGTTTGTCAACTTCTCTGGAATTCCAACGGAGGAGCCACGCGGGCGTGTGTCAGGACCCTCACCCAGGGACATATCCTCCCAAGCCTCGCAGGTTCATCGCTGCACTTGAGTAAATTATCACAAGAAACCGCGCTGCCGCAAGGTACGGTACAGCAGGGCGGTCGCCTCGAGTGGTGTATTTTCAGCGCGGACCTTAAGATCGAGGGAGCATTCCCTCAGGATCTCTTGAAGTTGGGTGTGGGTGTCCGTGTCATTCACGATGAAGCGTTTCAGATTGTTGAGGAGCGTTTTTCTTTTTTCGAGAAAGATCTGTTGCGCGAATTTCAGAAACCGGGGGGCATCATCCAGGGCCAGCTGCTCAGCGCGCGGCGACATCATGAGGCGGACCACCGAAGAATGAACCTGCGGGGGGGGCGAAAAGGACGATGGCGGAATCATAAATAGAATCTCGGCCCGACTGAAGAGCTGGGTTGCCAGGGAGGCATAACCATACTCCCTACCCGTGGGGGTGGCGGTGATGCGTTCGGCCATTTCACGCTGTAACATCAGGGTCGCGTCCCGAATAAGTCCGATGTAATCGAACAGCCGAAAGAGGATGGGTGAACTGATAAAGTAAGGCAGGTTTCCGACAACCCGGAGTGCCGCCTTCTCCTGGCCGGGTGGGGCAAAATCATGGAAGTCGACTTTCAGGATGTCTTCCGCGATCACTTCGACCTGCTTGGAGTCGACGAATGCCGCTTTGAGTATGGCCGCCCAACGCGCATCTGTTTCAACGGCCCAGAGCTTCCTGACGCGGGGGGCGAGGGCTTCAGTAAGAAACCCGCGGCCGGCACCGATCTCGATAACCGTGTCTGAAGGCTGAAGGTTCAGGCTGGAAACAATCCGATCACGCACCCGGTTGTCCGTCAAAAAATGCTGCCCGAGTCGGGGCCGCGTCGAGGATCTAAATTTTTTCCCCATTGAAATTGATGATAACACAAATGTTGACGACTGCCGCCGTCGCTCGCAAGAAGCATTCACCTTGACAGTGCCATCTCCGTTCTGTAACTTACCTCGGCTTTGACATCCGTTGATCTGCGGGGCACGCCGTGACGCCCTGTGGCTGCAGTCTGCGGCGACGCGGGCTCGTGCCCGATCTTGGGACGGCCAGTGCAGGATAGAAAAAGTGAAGTTGCAGACAGGTTATCAAGGAGTCTTGAATCAGACTGATTCATCATAAGTCATCGGCTTGGACAAGTTGAGTGTGATTCCTATGCGAATTTTGTTTGTCGCTTCCGAGTGTGTCCCCTTCGCAAAAACCGGCGGGCTGGCGGATGTGATGGGGGCACTTCCGAAATGCATAGCGAAAATGGGGCATGAGGTGGATGTTCTGATCCCCCGTTATCGCAAGATTCCGATCGAACGACTCACCCGGGTGGTGCCCCAGCTTTCCATACCGCTGGGAGGCCGATTGAAGACCTGTTCGATCTGGAGGGCCCCTGAGTCCGCCGCAAGCGGCGAGAGGACCTTCTTTGTGGACTGCCCGGAATACTTTGACCGGGATGAGTTCTATGGTGAGAAAGGGGTGGATTTTCCGGATAACGCGGAACGATTTGCGCTCTTTTCCCGGGCCGCGATTGAATTCGCCAGACAATTACCCACTCCTCCAGATCTCTTTCATTGTCACGACTGGCAGTCCGCCCTGATCCCCGTGATTTTGAAGCACGAGGGCGTGAACGACCGGTTTTTTGAAAAGACGCGGACGGTCTTTACGATCCACAACATGGGCTATCAAGGTCTCTTTGACGCCGCCGTCATGAAGACAGCGGGTCTGCCCGATTCCTCATTTCACCTCCAGGGGCTTGAGTTCTACGGGAAAGTGAACTATTTGAAGGGTGGGATTGCCTTTGCCGACGCCGTGACCACTGTGAGCGTGAAATATAGCCGGGAAATTCAAACGGCCGAGTTCGGACACGGCCTCGAGGGTGTCGTTCGAAGCCGCGCTGCGGATGTCCATGGAATCCTGAATGGAATTGATTATGCGGATTGGTCTCCCGCCGTTGATCGTTTCATCATCAAGAACTACACCCCCGAGTCCCTGGATGGAAAGCTTGAGTGCAAACTCGATTTGTTGCAGGAGTTTCATTTGCCCGAGCAACTGCCTCGTCCGCTGATTGGCATCATCTCCCGGTTGGATGACCAGAAGGGATTTGACCTGATCTCGGAGGGGATTGAGTCGATTCTGGCATTGAATCCCATGTTTGCGGTGCTGGGTTCCGGCAAACCGAAGTATGAATCCCTATTGCAACGCATTGCCGCTGAGTACCCTCAGCAGTTTGGTGTGCGGCTGGCTTTCGACAATAAACTCGCCCACAAAATCGAGGCCGGGGCGGATCTTTTTCTGATGCCCTCGCGCTATGAACCTTGTGGACTGAACCAGCTCTATAGTCTAAAATACGGCACCGTTCCGGTGGTGCGTGCCACGGGCGGACTGGATGATACGGTCGAGCACTTCAATCCTTCCACAGGCCAGGGGACCGGCTTCAAGTTTCAGGATTACACCGCGACGGCATTGTCGGCTACGGTCCGCAAAGCCTTGGAGACGTACAAGAACCGTGAGGCGTGGCGGCGATTGATGCGCGCCGGCATGGCCAAGGATTTTTCCTGGAATGCCTCGGCGGGTCAGTACGTCCAACTGTACGAAACGTTGCGGTCTCGGAAACCCCGGTAGGCCCGTCCGCGCAGAGACCGCCGGTCGGGAAGCGGGTGGGTGTTCACCTGCTGCAGTCGGTAATCGGGGTGGTGTGTGGGGCTTCAATATTCATCTGAGTCTTTCTGGAGGAATTCATGTCTGACAATCCTAATATCCTTCATTTCACCGATGCGAGTTTTGAAAACGATGTCCTGAAGGCGGATTTGCCCGTTTTGGTGGACTTCTGGGCTGAATGGTGTGCCCCCTGCCGCATGCTGGCCCCAACCGTTGAGGCCGTGGCCGATCAATACCAGGGTAAGGTGAAAGTAGGCAAGCTGAACGTCGATGAAAATATGGCTGTCTCGCAGCGATTCAATGTCCGGGGCATCCCGATGCTTATTCTTTTCAAGGGTGGAGAGGTCAAAGACCAGATCGTTGGGAACACCAGCAAAGACAATGTGGTCCGGATGCTGGAGCGGCACCTCAATTAGGTCCACGGGGGGAGCGCTCCTGTTCCTCGCGGGAACAGCCGCCAGGGCTCTCCCGTGGGCGAAATGATTGCCGGGACAATTTGGCGGGAGGTTCCCGGCCCACCCCAGGGTTTTTATCATCTCCTCCTGATTTCTCATCGCATAACCAGAGTAGCTTTTCCCGGGGAAAGTCCGATGGATTAGATGGAGAGCGTCGTGTGTGGAATTGACAAGGTGTGAACTGACCGGAAACGAGGCATTCCAATCATGTCTAATATGGTGATTGTCGGCGCCCAGTGGGGCGACGAAGGGAAAGGGAAGATGGTCGACCTCCTCTGCGACCGCTTTGACGTGGTGGCGCGCTATCAGGGGGGGCACAATGCCGGTCACACCGTAAAAATCGGCGACCGGAAATTCGTCATGCATCTCATCCCCACCGGCATTCTTCATCCCGACAAGGAGTGTGTCATCGGCAATGGGGTTGTGATCGATCCTGAATATCTACTGAACGAGATCGCACAACTGGAAGCCTTGGGGATTTCATTGCGTGGACGACTGTTCATCTCAACCCGGGCCCACTTGATTCTGCCTTATCATCGCGCCATCGAGGTGGCAACCGAAAAGGCACTCGGCGACAGGAAAATTGGGACGACTTTTCGGGGCATCGGGCCGTGTTACGAAGACAAGGCGGCACGGATCGGAGTCCGCGTGTGTGACCTCTTCCATCCCGAGATCCTGCGGGATCGCATCATCGAAAACGTGAAGACCAAGAACGTCCTGCTGACGACGCTCTACCAGGCCGAGCCCCTCGACGCCCAGGCGATCCTGGACCAGGTGATGCCCTTCATCGAGAAATTGAAACCGTATGCCACCGAAACGACTGCCTGGCTGGCAGCCGCGTTGAAGGCCGGGAAAAGAGTCTTGTTCGAAGGCGCCCAGGCCATTCTGCTGGATTTGGACCATGGGACTTATCCGTTTGTCACGTCTTCGAGCGCGGGAGCCGGCGGCGCGTGCACCGGGACCGGTGTCCCTCCCACTCGAATTGATGGAGTGATCGGGGTGGCCAAGGCCTATGCCACCCGCGTCGGTAGCGGCCCGTTTCCCACAGAGATCAAGACAGGTTTGGGAGAGCAGATCCGCCAGCGGGGAGGAGAATACGGGGCCTCCACTGGAAGACCCCGCCGTTGTGGCTGGTTCGATGTGCCCGCGGCACGGTACGCCGGGCGCATTAATGGAATTGATGCCCTCGCCATAACCAAGGTCGACGTGCTCGATGTGCTCGATGAGATTCCAGTATGCGTGGGGTATCGTTACCGCAATTCCGACCTCCGGGAAATGCCGTGCGAATCGAGCGTGCTGGAGAACGTTGAACCCGTTTACAAGGTGTTTCCGGGATGGCATTCGGCTACCGTCGGCCTCACCTCCCACGAGTCCTTGCCCCGCGAGGCCCAGGACTATCTCAAGGCCCTGTCTGAACTGACCGAGACTGAAATCGCGATGATTTCGACCGGCCCCGAACGGAATCAGACGATCCTCATGCCGGAAGCTCGGATTTTTGAGCTGATGAAATAATGAGAGTATAATTCTCATGCTGCTAACCTCCCCCGAATAGGACACGGACGAACACAGACAAACACCGAGAATGTGCAAGGCCCTCCTCCCCTGCCAACCCCATTTCTCCAGCTAGGAATTCCATAGCGAGCGTGTCAAGGAAGGTGACCCTAAGTCCAGCCAAGACTAAGCTCGAGAAGATCAAAGTGAAAAGATTCAGCAAGACGCGCGCAAGCCTCTCGGTTTCGGCGTTGGTCAGCGGTCGTCCGTGTCGACAGTACACCCGGGAGATTTCTATGAGCCAGAAACAGCCGACCTTAAAATACCACGAGATCACTGACAAAATACTGCATGCATTTTTCAAGGAGGTTTATCACAAGTTGGGGTACGGGTTTCTCGAGAAGGTGTACATGAACGCGATGACAGCGGAACTGAGGAGGGCTGGTCTCAAGGTAGGTAAGCAGGCCAAGATCGATGTCTTCTTCAAAGGCGAGATTGTTGGGGAATACTTTGCCGATCTGCTCGTGGAGAACGCGGTGATTGTTGAACTCAAAGCGAAACGCTGTTTAATGGAGGAAGACGAGGCACAATTGTTGAACTATTTGCGCGCGACCCCTTTCGAGGTTGGGCTCTTGCTTAACTTTGGTGCCAAGCCAGACTTTTGTCGGCTGGTATTCGATAACGATCGAAAACCATCCATAACCTGGAAGTAATCAGCATCTCCGATGCCGCAAAAAATGTTATTATCATGATGATGTCCACCGCGAGTGATTCAATGATTTCCGTTGATCAAGCCAGACAAATGGTTGTCGATAACTATCGCGCGAAGCAGATTGTTTTGGAATTGGAGCGCGTGACCCTCGATGAGGCGCTGGGCCGGGTACTGGCCGAAGACCTGTGCGCTGATACGGATCAGCCACCCTTTGACCGTTCCCTGAAAGACGGCTACGCCATTCGAAGCGAGGATGTCAAAGCGGTCCCTGCCGAGCTTCGGGTCATCGGCGAGAGCAAGGCCGGCGATTCAAGGCTTCCACGGGTCGGTGCGGGGGAAGCAGCCCAGGTGATGACCGGGGCGGCCATCCCCGGAGGCGCGGACACCGTCGTCATGGTGGAGGAAGTTGAAGCCATTGGCCCGGCTCCCGGAACCCACCGGAATGACTCATTCGATTCCGCCAGCATTCGAATTAAGAAGAGCTTGCACGCCGGCGCCAATGTCTCCATCCGCGGAAATGAGGCGCGAAAAGGAGATGTGCTCGCGCCGCGAGGACACCGCCTCGGGGTCCGGGAAATCTCCCTCGCTGCGAGTATTGGCGTTGGGAGTCCATGGGTGTTCAAAAAACCCCGCGTGGGGATCCTCGCGACCGGCGATGAGCTGGTTCCCGTTGACAGCACCCCGGGGCAGAATCAAATTCGGAATTCGAACAGTTATTCCCTCCTTGCGATGGTGCGCAAGGCGGGAGCGGAGGCCATACTGCTGGGAATGGCCCGGGATAACCTTGAGGATTTACGCCGGCGCATAGCCGTCGGCCTCGAATCCAGCAGTTGCTTGTTGTTGACAGGAGGGGTCTCCGCAGGCAAGTATGATTTTGTGGAGCCGGTGTTGAAAGATTCCGGGGTGGAGTTTTACTTTGATGCGGTCGCCATCCGGCCCGGCAAACCGGCCGTCTTCGGGGCCCGGGGACAGCAATTCGTCTTTGCGCTTCCCGGCAATCCGGTGTCGGCCATCGTCACCTTTCATCTCTTTGTCGAGCCGCTGCTGGGTTTGCTCTCCGGGGAAGAACCGACCGAGCCATCGATCCTGAACGCGCGTCTTGAAAATTCATTCAGGCAGCCGACCGGGAGGCGTGGATATCTGCCCGCGCATTACGAAATCCGGAACGGTGAATTCCAAGTGAGAACGGTCCGCTGGAGAGGCTCTTCCGATCTTGCCGGCCTGGCCCGGTCGAATTGCTTTATCGTGGCGCCGGAAAATCAGGCAGAGTTCAAAGAGGGGGAGGGTGTGAAAATCCTGATGCCCTCGTTCTAAACGGAGGACTTCGTCGCCCGGCGGCTTGAGGGGACTCATCCCATGCGCAAGAAACTCTCTCATTACGATGTTCGCGGCCAAGCCCACATGGTGGAAGTTGGCGAAAAACCCGTGACCCTGCGCACCGCGCGGGCACACGGGTTTATTAAGATATCCGCCGCGGCACTCTCCGCCCTCCGTCGTTTGAGAAATCCCAAAGGGAATCCAATGGAGGTGGCCCGGATTGCAGGGATCCTGGCGGCCAAACAGACCTCGCACTTGATTCCCATGTGCCATCCACTGTTCTTGACCCAGGTCGATGTCCAATGCCGATTTCAGAAGCTGGGAATCGAGATCGAAAGCTCGGCCACGACGAGGAGCGAAACAGGGGTGGAGATGGAAGCCCTCACAGCGGCGTCCGTGGCGGCGTTGACCCTTTATGATATGTGCAAAGCCATCGATCGTTCCATTGAGATCGGGGAAATCTACTTGATCGAGAAGCGCGGGGGACGGAGCGGGAGGTATCGCCGGGTGACCTCGAAAAAATAGTCCGGGTTAGAAGTTAACCTGGTTTTGCACAGATTTGACGAGCCAGAATCTAGGCACAGGAGAATTTCATGGCGCGTGCACGGGTGTTGCTAGCAGATGACAACTCCTCGATGGTCCGGATTCTTCATTCCATCCTGCAGGGTTTGGGATGCGAGGTGAGCACGGCCTCCGACGGTGCGGATGCGCTCCTCAAGGTACGGGATCTGCACCCCGATCTGGTTTTGGCCGATTTCAGCATGCCCATTATGGATGGAATTCAGCTCTTTCGGAAGCTCCAGGAGTATCCCGCACACCGCGATGTCCCCTTTGTGCTGCTGGCCACACGCCCGGAATTCGAGCAAAGAATCCGGCCCTTGAATCTGGTCCCCGACGAAATCATTGAAAAGCCGTTCTTTGCGGCCGACGTCCGCCAGCGGTTGAAAACCATCCTTTCACGCATGCAACAGCATCGGCTGGAATCCATGTCCGTTGAAGACGGAGCCATCGGCGGCCGACTCGCGGATATGGGTCCGGTCGATCTCATTCAAGTCCTGGAAATCGGGCGCAAGACCGGATCGCTCTCGGTCGCGCGCCAGGGCGAAACGGCGGTCCTCTACTTTCGCGAGGGACAGATTTATGACGCGCAATCGGGTGACCTCCGGGGGGACACGGCGGTATATCGAATTCTGACGTGGACCGATGGTGACTTCAAAATTCAGTTCGGAGTCGAGTCCAAACAACAAAGTGTTCAAAACTCCACGCAGGGGTTGCTCATGGAAGGCATGCGCCAGCTCGATGAGGGGAAGCTATGAGGGGGGCGGGCCATCCCCGCATCCATGTTCTAAAGCGAGTGCCCGCATGCAACCTTGAGGATTCCATTCAGCGCTTTTTGACGTATAGAATTTGATCACTTCCATTCCTATGAGTCCGACCCGACACGCAGCCATCCTCACCATCAGCGACTCCGTTGCGGCAGGTTTTCGGAAGGATGTCTCGGGCGAGGCCGCCAGGGAAAAACTCGAGAAACTCGGTTTTGAAGTCGTCTTGAGCGAAGTGGTTCCCGATGAACTGAGTCGCATCGCCGAGCGGCTGAGGGCGTTCGCCGAATCCGGAAATTTGGATTTGGTGGTGACCACGGGGGGAACGGGCCTGGGTCCGCGCGATGTGACGCCGGAGGCCACCGGCGCTGTGATCGATAAGAGCGTGCCGGGACTGGCCGAACTGATGCGGGCCGAGTCCAGCCATAAGACCCGCTTTGCTTTTCTGTCGCGCGCCCTGGTCGGGGTCCGGAGGGAAACCCTCATCGTCAATTTACCCGGGAGCCCGAAGGGAGTCGTCGAATGCCTCGACGCGATCCAGGATCTGCTCCCGCATGCGCTTGACTTGATCCATGGTAAAACCGGACATTGAAGGTGGAGGCCGTCCCACCTGCCTCTGAAGGGGGACGAATATCTCCTTTTTCTCGATTTTCTGGAACGCCGATCAAGCGCTGACCGGATGTCTGCCCCACATTTCAGATTGCCTAATTCCGGTAAAAAGAATTAGAATCGAAAACTTGTGCCGGCCGGATTTCCGGTTTGAAAGGACTCCTCATGCCCAAGAATTATATCCCCATCCTGATGTTCATGGCGCTCGGCCTCCTCTTTCCTGTCGTCACGCTGGCCATCCTTCGTTTTATTCGACCCAGCGATCCTCATAAGGCCAAACTCAGTCCTTACGAATGCGGCGTGGATCCGGTTTACCAACCCCGCGAACGGTACACGGTTCGGTACTACATTGTTGCCATCCTGTTCGTTGTCTTCGATGTCGAGACTGTATTCCTGTTTCCCTGGGCGATTCGATTCGACGTGCTGGGCCTTTTTGGATTGATGGAAATGCTCGTCTTCCTGGGCATCCTGGTGGTCGGTTTTATCTGGCTGTGGAAGCAAGGCGCGCTGGAATGGGTTTAGGGCGGGGATCCGGACCTTGGGAAGACAGGATGCCTCATTTTTCGGAAGAAGAAATCAGAGGTTATTAATCGCATGGATCCTTATGCTTATGTAGACCCTTCAGCGGAACGAAACTTTCTGGTGACGACGGTGGACCAGGTCGTGAATTGGGCGCGAAAATCGGCGCTCTGGCCCATGACTTTTGGACTGGCCTGTTGTGCCATCGAGATGATGGCCACGGGCGCCAGCCGTTTCGACATCGCCCGTTTTGGGGCCGAAGTGTTTCGTCCCTCCCCCCGGCAGTCGGATTTGATGATTGTGGCGGGAACGGTCGCGCTGAAAATGGGGCCGGTGCTGCGCCGCGTGTGGGACCAGATGCCGGATCCCAAGTGGTGCATCTCCATGGGCGCGTGCTCGAGCTGTGGAGGTCCCTTCCCGACTTACGCGGTCTTGCAGGGCGTCGACCGCATCGTTCCCGTCGATGTCTATATCCCCGGCTGTCCGCCCCGGCCCGAAGCCCTGCTGTACGGCATTATGCGGCTGCAAGACAAGATTGAAAAAATGACCATGCTGGGCCAGATCAGGAAGCCCCCCACCGAGCTTCGCCTGGACCGGGAATTTATGCCCATGGCCAAGTAAGGGTCTCATCCTCGAAACAGTCTGAATGTACCGAAGGCGCTCTCGATTCTTCATCCGGATCGGGAGCGCTTTTCTTGTTTGGGGTGTTTTCGGGGATGGGTGCGGAAACGAACCCTGCGAGATCCTGATTCAATGCGGCAGGGACCTGACGGGATGGACTAAAGGGAAGCTCGCCTCCGATTGGGGAGGCCGGAACGCACGCGAGTCTTCGGGGCCGCAACTCCGATTGGGAAGGCCGGAACGCATGCGAGCCTTCGGGACCGCAACTCCGAATGAGGAGGACAGAACTCATGCGAGTCTTCGGGGCCGCAACTCCGAATGGGGACGACAGAAAGCCAGAGAGTCTTCGGGATCGCAACTCCGATTCATCGGAGTTGATTGTGTACAGCCCGCCGGTTTACCGGCGGGTGGTCCCTGCGAGAGAGGAGATAGCCCGGTTCACCGGGCTTGCGTTTTTGACCCTCTGCCGGTCAACGGAGCAGGGCCTTTGCCTCCGGGGCGGCAAAACAGTTGACATTTATATAAATAGTTATATAGTGAATCGATGAGCCTCGAACATATTCTGCTTGGACTCCTCCGCGAACCCGCGAGCGGGTACGACCTGAAAAAGGTGTTTGATGAGCGGATCGACTATTTCTGGGCCGCGGAATTAAGTCAAATCTACCCCACGCTCAACCGCCTGGAACAACGCGGCTGGATCCGTGGCCGCGAGGCGGCCTCCAGCCGGGGTCCGGGACGCCGCGTTTACGAACTCACGAGAACGGGACGGGGCGCTCTACGGGACTGGCTGGCTCAGGGACCGCAGATTGGGGATGAGCGTTTTGCCTACCTGGCCCAGATTTATCTGATGGACGAACTGGGAGATCTGAACCAGACCCTGCGGTTTTTCTCCCTTCTTCGGGACCACTTTTCTCGCAAGCTGGAAATGCTGCGCCAGCTGGAGCGATACTGGGCGGAGGCGGACCCGCGCTACCCCGATGCCCTGCCCCCCGCCGAGTTCCATGTCCATCTCACGCTGCGGATGGGCCTGCTCAACCTGGGGGCACACGCCAAGTCGTGTGACGAATCCATCCGAAGATTGCGTGCTCGCATCGATAAAGAAAAGCACACGCGTGCGCGGATTTCCAAAATCTCCACCCGCAAGGATTCTCGCACCCCACCGGGCCATAGATTGGCTCCCCGGTCACCAGATCGGAAACGCAAAACCCCACGAACCCGACATTAAGGAGAGCCCATGACCACCGAGGCACCCGAACCCTCCCGTCTGCGCGACCGCCCACTGATTGCCCCCTTGCGCCACACGCTGATATTTCTGCTGATTCAGGTGGGCTTGGCTGCCGGTGGGGCTTACATGCAACAGCGGCCAGGCCCCGGCTCGAGCGTGACACCGGAACACCCGGCAATGGCTTCGATCTACATTTTTATGATTTTTCTCGAATGGGCTCTGGTCTATTACGTTTGGGTGGGGCTGCACAAGCAGAAGAGGATGGGGATCCTCGAACTCACCGGGGGAAGATGGAAAAGCTGGAAAAACGTCTTGCTTGACCTCGTGATTGCCGTGCCTTTCTGGTTTGTCTGGGAAGAGGCGGCCCAGTTGATGCACAAGGTGCTAGGGGCGAGTCATGCGAAACCCATCGACGCTCTTCTCCCCCAAGGCGCGCTGGAGATCATGCTGTGGTGCGTCTTGTCGGTGTCGGCGGGTTTCTGTGAAGAGGTCGTTTTTCGCGGTTACTTCCAGAAGCAGTTTCAGGCGTTGACGGGCAGCATCGTGCTGGCCGTGCTGGCGCAGGCCGTGGTCTTCGGAATCGGTCATGCGTACCAGGGAACGAAGCAGGTTGTGGTCATCACCGGGCTCGGCGTGCTGTATGGCGTGCTCGCGGCCTGGCGTAGGAATTTGCGGCCCGGCATGATCGCCCATGCCTGGTCCGACGTTTACGGCGGATGGATGTTTAAACTGCTGACGAAATAAGCGAGTGAAGAGATGCCGTCATAAATGGAATGATCTGCTGTCCGGGGGCGGGCGTTTGGCAACCAGGCTGAATTGTTTACCCCTCCGTCTCTGACCCCACGTCCCCAGGGATAGATGGTCCTGGGATTCGAGGAGCGCGAAGGATGTTGGAGAACCGCGACTCCGATTTATCGGAGTTGATTATGTACAGCCCGCCGGTTTACCGGCGGGTAGCACAAAGGAGCGTAGGTGAGCCCGGTTCACCGGGCTTGCCCTTGGAAAAAACCAAAAAGGTTCCGGCAAAGAAGGGGCATGAGATTTCCAAATACCCTAAAGGACTTCAGGATTCTAACAGTGCTAGATCTTACTCCTGGACCCGGACCAGATTCCCATAGACCTTTCCCAACTTCACTTTCATTTCGAACTTCACCGGCAGATGGCGGTCGTCTTCAGCGAACCAGATGTAGAAGGAACCCCTTTGTCTGAACAGCCCGCCAAAGAAGGATTGCACTTCGACCTTCTGCGTCGAAAAGAAACCGGCCTCGACCTTGATATATTCCCTCCGGACCGGTTTTAGCGTGACTTCCTGGGTACGACCGTTGTCGGTCAGCAGAATCCGGTAAACTCCTCCCGGTTGGAAGGGGAACAGTCTTGCCCGGTAAAGAGCCCCCAGCAAATCTGTTGCACACACCGGAAAATCTTTGATCGTTTCATCCCTGAGGGTCTTGGCAGGTTCCACGCCGAGATCTTTCTCAACGACCCGTGCCGTTTTCTTATCCTTATCGATTTGAACTTCAACCTCGCGGTGACGCTTTCCCTCATGGGTGCGCTTCAGCATCCGGAGACTACACAGGTCGGAGCTCTGGCTGGTTGAATCAAATAGGTCGTTGACCTTGAGTAAAGAAGTCGTTGAGACCGCTGAGCCCTGAAATCGATGAACGGGATCCGCATTTGGTGCCGGGTCTTTCACGACGCTGAAAACAAGCTTGCCGGCCGTGACTTCTGGGATGAAAAACATCCATCCTGGCGGATCCCATTTGGCGACGTATTCCAGCCGTTCCTGGCTGGAGAAGGGGAATTTGTCTGACGCAAGGAGGGAGTGTGTGCAGAAAGCGAGCATCCCGATCAAAACCAGGGAGGGTGTGACGAGCCGACGCTCTCCCCCGCATTTCTCCGGGGCGGAAACGTTGAAAGAGGGTCTTTTCGAACTACGCCCAAGCCCTTTCAAAGGGATCCGTGCCATTTTTGTAAGAAGCATACGATATGGTAACATGCTTTGTTTGAGTGGATCGCCGCGAAAAGGGTTTTATCAAACTGCCATGGAAGTCGTGTATGGAATTCATGCTGTAGAGACGCTGTTGCGTTCTCGCAGCCGTCCCGTCGAACGATTGCACGTGGCCCAAGGGTCGCGTTCCACACGGCTCCAGCAGATCCTGCGATTGGCCCGGGAGCAATCCATCGCGTTGCGGTTTGATAAGAATTTCGCTCTCGATCGATTGGCGCAATCCAAGGCGCATCAGGGGATTGTCGCAGTTTGTGGCGTCAAGACGTACGCCACATTTGAAGAGGTGCTGGCCGCCAGGAAGGATCCTGCCTTCTTTGTTGTGCTCGATCAGGTGGAGGATCCGCACAATCTCGGGGCCGTGGTTCGCACGGCGGCGTGTGCAGGCGTGGATGGTATCCTTATCACGGAACGACGGGCCGTCGGACTTACACCCGCCGTCGCCAAGGCAGCGTCGGGGGCTCTGGAAATGGTGCCCGTGGTTCGGGTCGGCAATCTCGTGCACACTCTGGAAGAACTCAAAAAGGCCAATATCTGGATCATCGGGGTTGAAGCCGATGCGAAGATGGAATGGACTGAGGTGGACTTGACCCTACCGGTGGCCCTGGTGTTTGGGAGCGAGGGCGAAGGGATACGCCGTCTGGTGCGGGAACACTGTGATTGGACAGTTTCATTGCCCTTGGAGAACCAGGCGGTCATCGCCTCCCTGAACGTCTCAGTGGCAGCCGGTATCCTGATGTATGAAGCCGTCCGGCAACGTCGTGGGAAGAAGGGTCAAGAGTCCCCGGCAAGTAAACCCTGAGGAGCCGCTTGGTCCTCCAAAATTGTTGTTTACAAGAAATCTTTGAGTATGGTAGCTTATTTGCTTTGTCCCTACCCACGGAGAGGTGTCGGTAAGGGGACACATGAAGAGTAGCGGGGTCGAGCGCTCGCGATGAGTTGGAGTTGACTGCTGGCGTAGCTCAGCTGGTAGAGCATCTGATTTGTAATCAGAGGGTCGGGGGTTCAAATCCCTTCGCCAGCTCCAAGTTCTCGCGAGCGATTTGGGCGACAGGCACAATGGGTTGATCGATGGTGAATTGAAAGGCCCAAGCCGGTTCTTTTTTGATGAATGGGCTGCTGACTTTTTCCTCGTGCGGCGGTAACGGTCGTTTTGCTTTGGTTTTTGAAGAAGCACGTGTTGCGGTATCGAGTGCCTTACTTCCAAAGAGCCCTCACAGGGATCAATCACCGTTTTTTGTCGAACCCATTCCCAAGTGGTTTTGGACCTCATCACCCCACGTCTGTTTCTGTTCTAACGATTGGAGATGAGTGGTTGTGTCGGAGCGGCACTCCCGGACCGAGGGGACAGGTGGCCGAGTGGTTAATGGCAGCAGACTGTAAATCTGCCGCTCTCTGGAGCTACGGAGGTTCGAATCCTCCCCTGTCCACCAGCTCTGTGATTGCGGATTTTGGATTGCAGAATGCGGATCGGAAAATCCGGATTGGGAGTCAGTGGATAGCGGGAGTCACTCAGGGGGGAGAGTCCCAGCCTTCTAAGTTGAGCCGCTAAGCGGGCGTGATCGAAGCGGGAGACCGCCGGCGAAATGTTGGAACATGGAGCCGGTCGGGATGGGGAGTGGATGACGAAAAAGCAGGCGGGAGTAACTCAGTTGGTAGAGTCACAGCCTTCCAAGCTGTTGGTCGCGGGTTCGAGTCCCGTCTCCCGCTCCAGGATTTGAGGCGAGACGACCCGCGGGGTCTTCTCTGCCTTGTGATTTGACGGTTTTGGGAGTGCAGACAATTGGCCGCAGTAGCTCAGTCGGTAGAGCGCGTCCTTGGTAAGGACGAGGTCACCAGTTCAATCCTGGTCTGCGGCTCCAGGATCTGAGAGTTACCGGGGGACTCGCTCTTGACGCGGTTGGTCATGGGGACGAGTCGGGTCGGTCACTTCGTTGCCTCGGCACGAAGTTTGCACCATCCCCCCGGCAGGCGCAAAACGGCATCATGATGAGGACCACCCTCGGGGGAAGATCGAATCACCCAAACACCCATTCATAGTCGACTTGACTGAGGAGAGACGGACATGGCGAAGGAGAAATTTGATCGATCCAAGCCGCACATCAACATCGGGACGATCGGGCACATCGATCACGGGAAGACGACGTTGACGAGTGCGATCAC
>JBAVHJ010000753.1:0-2927 GCA_049685715.1 Terriglobia bacterium
AGAAAAGCGTCCGTATCAGCTGACTTATCGTATCCGGACAGCTCAAGGCCACACCAAGTGGGTATGGGAGCAAGGCAGAGGTGTTTTCTCTGATGAGGGATCACTGCTGGCTTTGGAGGGATTCATCACCGATATTACAGAGTCGATGCGAACGGAACAGGAACGCCGGGTCATGTTCGAAATCAGTGAAGGCATAAATCAGACGGCGAACCTTGATGAATTGCTTCATCGCATTCATCATTCCTTGCGAAGGGTGATTTATGCTGAAAATTGCTTCATCGCGCTCTTTGACAAGAAGAAGCAGCTTTTTGAATTCCCCTACTTTGTGGATCAGTTTGATCCACCGCCGGATCCCGTCAAGGTCGGCCGGAGCAGAACGGCCTATGTGTTCCGAATGGGCCAGCCGATATTGATGACCGCTCGAATCTTTCTGGAACTGGTCCAGAAGGGTGAGGTCGAACTCGTGGGGACTCCTCCACCCGTGTGGATGGGGGTCCCTCTCAGGGCCGTGGAGGAGACGATTGGCGTCCTGGTGGTTCAGCATTACTCAAATCCCGATGCGTACACCCAAAGGGATTTGGAATTCCTGTCATCCGTGGGAAACCAGATTGCCCTGGCAATAGAGCGGAAGCGGTCCGAGGAGCAAATCCTGCGCCAGAAGGCGCGGTTCCAATCTCTCTTTGAGAATGCGCCGATTGGAATTGTCATGCTCGATGAGAAAGACAGGATCCTGCGGACGAACCAGGCCTTTGAGAAGATGTTTGAATACTCCATCGATGAGATTCAAGGAAGATACATCAACGAGGTCGTCGTGCCTTCAGACTTACGCCCCCAGGCCGATGAGATATCCCGAAAGAACCTGAGTGGGATCGCTGTAGAAATGGAGACGATCAGGCAACGCCGGGATGGAACCCGCATTCCGGTTCAGCTTTTTGGCGTCCCCCTCTTATCCGACGAAAAGCATATTGGCACATTTGCCATCTATGCCGACCTGACCGAATCCAAACAACTGACGGATCAACTTCGACAAGCCCATAAAATGGAGGCGATTGGAAGATTGGCCGGTGGAGTGGCCCATGACTTTAACAATCTTTTGACGTCGATCATTGGATACAGTCAACTCGTTTTAGGACGGTTGGGGGAAGGCAACCCGCTCAAGAAGAATATTGAGGAAGTCGTTAAGGCGGGGGAACGGGCCGCAAGACTCACCAGCCAGCTTTTGGCATTCAGCCGAAAGCAAGTCCTGCAGCCGGTTGTCCTTAACCTCAATACGGTCATATCGGACGTGGATAAAATGCTGCGTCGGTTGATCGGGGAGGACATTGAATTGATCACGGCCCTCGATCCCGATTTAGGGTATGTCAAAGCCGACTCGGATCAGATAAGTCAGATTATCTTGAACCTGGCAATCAATTCGCGGGATGCGATGCCGCGTGGCGGAAAACTCATCATTGAGACTTCGGAAGTGGATCTCGATGAAACCTACTCTAAGCGACACCTGGAAATGAAAGACGGCCATTTTGTAAGGATGGCGATCAGCGATACCGGTTGTGGCATGGACCGTGAAACCCTGTCCCATGTGTTCGAACCTTTTTATACCACCAAGGAACGGGGGAAAGGGACAGGACTCGGGTTGTCAATGGTCTATGGGATTGTTAAACAGAGTGATGGCACCATTGAGGTTTACAGCGAACTGGGCGTGGGCACGACATTCAAGATTTATTTTCCACGGGTCATTGATAATCATGAAGAAACTCAGGCAGTGCATTCGCAATCAAGCTCTGGAACAGAAACCATACTCGTCGTCGAAGATGAAGAGGGGGTTCGGAATCTGGTTCGAAACGTTTTGGAAATGAATGGTTATGGCGTACTCGAAGCAGGAGATGCGGATGAAGCGCTCGAATTGTTTGCCCGGAACGGACACCAGATCAGCTTGCTGCTGACCGATGTCATCATGCCCAAGACGAGTGGCGTAGAATTGGTCAAACGATTGAAGGTGCAGAAACCAGGCTTGAAGGTTCTCTTTATGTCCGGATACACGGACGACGCCCTCACACACCATGGTATCCTGAATTCAGACACAGCCCTTCTTGAGAAGCCATTTACACCCCTCAAGCTGGCCCAGAGAGTGCGTCAGGTTCTCGATACCTAATTCCTGAATTGATCCGGAAAAGAAGACCTCTCACAGAGGATCGCCAACATGGGATGAACTCATGGATGCGTCACTTGCTGGCTGCTCCCAAAGCGTCAACTCCTTCCAAAAAGAAACCATAGGAATCCTTAAATAGTTCGTGATAACTTCTGTTTCTGGAATTTCAGCGGGAACCCTCGTACTTCTGGTCCCCTCTGGGCACTATTGATCCAGTAACGCTGAGCAATAACCAATCATGCCAGCCCCCAGCCAGGTCATCAAACTCGTCGAACGATTTGATCAAAATCGTGAAGCCTATCTTTCCCCCCATTACAACGAAACCCAGCTTCGGCGGGAGTTTTTGGATCCTTTCTTTGAGGCGCTGGGTTGGGACGTCGATAATAAGAAGGGTTATGCTGAAGCTTACAAGGATGTTATTCACGAGGACGCCATCAAGTTTGGCGGCACGACCAAGGCCCCCGACTACTGCTTTCGGATTGGCGGCACGCGAAAGTTCTTTGTCGAGGCGAAGAAGCCTTCTGTGAATTTGAAGGAAGAGATTGAACCTGCGTTCCAGATGCGACGTTATGCCTGGTCCGCCAAACTCCCCCTTAGCATTCTCACTGATTTCGAAGAGTTTGCGGTTTACGATTGTCGAATCGCACCGGCCAAGACCGACAAGGCCTCCGCAGGACGACTGCTTTATCTCACTTCCGATCAATACACCACGTCGTGGAATGACATTGAGTCGATTTTCTCGCGTGAATCCATTAATAAGGGCTCGTTCGACAAGTAT
>JBAVHJ010000754.1:0-1588 GCA_049685715.1 Terriglobia bacterium
GTAATTGCCAATCCGAGCGTCAAAGCGGAAGCGGTTTCCGCCAGTGAGATCAAGAGCGTCTTCCTGGGGGAACGGAATTCCCTCCGCGACGGGACGCATGTCGAACCGGTGCTCTCCAAGGGAGGCCCGGCTCACGATACTTTCTTGAAGGACTATCTCGCCACCAACGACGATGCCCTGCAGAACTACTACCGCACGCTGGTGTTCACGGGCAAGGGCCTGATGCCGAAAGCCCTGCGCTCGGATGCAGAGGTAGTTGCCTACGTAGCCAGGACACGAGGCGCAATCGGGTACGTCAGTTCCACCGTCACTCTGGATGGGGTGAGAACGTTAGCGGTGAATCGGGCCGAGAACGAGGGAGCAAGAAAGCTGATTTTCCGCGTCGAACCCGTGTATCCGGCCATCCTCCAGAGCAAACACATTAGCGGGACGGTTCGTCTGAAAGTGACCATTGCCCCGAACGGTACCGTCGAGCACGTCGAACTGCTCGGAGGCAACCCGATTCTGGGTGACGCTGCCATCGCGGCCGTCAAGAAATGGGTCTACGCTGCCGGCCGTTCGCGGACGCAGACAGAGGTCAGCATCCCCTTCGACGCGGGTAGTTGAGACTGGGAGAAGGCGCAGCCTGTCCGCAGCTTCCTTGTTCTCATGAATCGGTTTCCGCAACTACTCTCCACCCGCCAGCGAGGCTCGGGCTTCGGTCAGTTCCGGGAACGGAGGCAAGCGCCGGGCGGGTTGGCAAGAGCCGGACTCACCGCAGGCGATTCCGGCAGCGCGGTCAATGGCGGTGTTCGTTTCGCAGCGTGATCTGGGGAAGTGCGGGAGCGGAGAGGCCGGGGGCGACTTCGCCCACGACCTTCGGCGCGTGCCGGCCGTCCGGCGCATGGTCATCCGCGTCCAGATACTCTCGCCAAGCTTCCAAGCACGAGCGCAGCCTCGCCAGATCCAGTTCAGGCAAGGATTCTTCCGCTCCCTCCAGGTTTCGAACGCCACGTTTCAGCACCGAGCGCGCGCCGACGTAATTGCCGGTGGACTGGTGATGAAAAGCAACCGCCAACTGGACCAGTCCCTGCAGGTGCCGGCGCAAAAGGCTGTGGCGGGGAGCCTCGCGCCAGACGTCTTCCAGGGCCTCATGGGAGTCGAAAAAGCGGGCGGCATTGAACAGTGCCAGGCCGTGTTGTAGCTGGCTTGATCGCATTCTTGCTGAGTCTTTCGGGGCGGAACATCCTCACGAAATACAAATTCCCATAGTTATGTCCTGCCCAGCTCTTCCGGAAATTGTATTTGTTTTGTCTTGGTATCTCTAAACTATACAAAATAATAGTGTTAAATGATGACCATTTTGGAATGGCAGTTGCTCCCAATGCATGTTCGCTCTTTATTTAATTTCAGGTCAATCTCTTCCTCCCACGAGAGTTTGACTCGGCCCTAAACGCTTCACGATTCGATTTATGAGTTCAGGAGAGAACCAAATGCAATCGAACTTTCGATTTACAAAATTGCAACTACTGGCCTTGCTGGCGCTGCTGTTTGCAGCAACAGTAGGTCTGTTCTCGGTCCCCGCCAACGCCGATGAGCTGTACGGCCG